>JAGGYK010000103.1 GCA_021162585.1 Deltaproteobacteria bacterium | reverse complement strand
CTTAAGAAAAAGACCCATTTGCCGATACTTTTTGAGGTGCCATGGATGCACCAGACTAACCAACTTTCATGGATAGGAGTAAAAATACGATACATGCAAGGTACAGCCTCATAGAAGCACCATGATTATCTGAATGAAAATCGGTGTTTAAGGAAATAAAAAAGAAAATGCTTTTCCTGTATGACTATGGAGATGAATGGCACTTTGTTGTTCAATTAATACAGAAGTTTCCCCAGGTCGGCAGAGATCTCTGCTTTTTTACAACTATCTTATCCCGTGTCCCTGAGCCTAGGACTTGTTAACATATATGGTTAACTTGTCCCCTGGATAGATCTGTGCTGTAGGGGGAAGTTGGTTCCACCTGATGATATCCTTTGTAGATACATCAAAGAGTCTGGAGATATCCCATACAGTATCCCCGTGTCTTACCTGATAGAGGACTGGCTTCCCTTTGGCATTAGCCCACTTGGGTTGTGGAGGTGGTATGTATAGTACAGATCCTGGAAGTATCATCTCTGGATTGGCGAGCTTATTTATTTCAATCAGGTCTCTTAGGGACACCTCGTATGCCTTAGATATCCTTTTGAGTGTATCTCCTTTTGCAACTACATAAATATGTTTATTTTTATGTACTTTGGATATATTTGTAGGCACCACCAGCACCTTGCCTATAGGAAGGCTATCTTCTACCTTTATTCTATTGGCCTTTGCTATTTCGCATACACTTGAGTTGTATTGCTTTGCAATAACATATAAGTTGTCACCTCTTTTTGCAGTATACATTATGTAGTCAATATGTTGGTCTTGTCTTTGGGATAGATAATTAGAGATAATATCCTTAGTGCCTTTTGGGATCTTTAGTATATATTCTTTGGACAATGGAGGAGTGCAGCATCGTATGAGTTCTGGATTAAGCTTTCTAAGCCTGGAGACAGGGCATCCAATTACACCTGCTATCTCATCCAGGAACAAAAGTGAAGATACAGCTATTAAATCGTATGAAGGGACTCCTAAGCCTTTTTTATCTTTCAGACCATATTTTTGTCTGTTTCTTCCTATTTTGAGTGCTGCCAGAAATTTTGGAACATAAGCCATGGTTTCCCTTTTTATAAACATGTGCCCGGAGATATCCCAAAATGAAGTTACGCCAGGATGCCTTCTCATAAGTCTTTTTATGGTGCCCTCTCCTGCATTATAGGCAGCACAGGCAAGTAACCAGTCATTAAATATTGAATATAGATATTTGAGATAAAGAGCTGCTGCCAGAGTAGATTTTTCAAGGTCTTTGCGTTCATCTACCCATCTATCTACACGCAGTCCATACCTTCTGGCAGTACCCGGCATGAATTGCCAGTATCCCATAGCGCCTGCCGTAGATATGGCATTAAAATTGCCTCCACTCTCCACTAATGATAAATATACAATATCTTTGGGCATTCCAGTCTCTTCAAGGATCTTTTCCATTATAGGTCTTACCTGGTCAAATTTGTAAAGGCTCCTTTCAAAGGCACTCCTCTCTTTATAACAATACCTTTTTATCCAGTATTCGACCTTTGGATTCATGGGCACTATTATCTCGTATGTCTTTTCGGGCGGTGTTTCTTCGGTTGTATCTTGCTTGTTTGGCATCTCCTCTTGTATATCTTCTAAAGCGTCTTTATATTCAGGGATTGGAGGAGATGGTTTTTGTTCAGGGACAGATTGCTTTTGGTCCACCTTTGGCGGATGGATGAGAGGCTCATTTGACATCTGGACATGTGTACAGGCTATCAAAAATAGCAATGAGGTAAAAATCCCAATTAGTGATCTCAATCTATAATTCATAACATAATAACCTCTTGAGAATGAATCAATATCTTTTACATGTTATTAATGAATCCTTCAACAAAATTTTTTATCTAAATATTGGAAGATAACAACGAAGACTTGACTAAAAAGAATATCGACCCTATAAACAACTTGAGTTTAAGGAGGTAGAGACAACATGAAATTGCCAGCAGTCCACCCTATGGTGGATCAGATGTTACCAACAGAATTAATAAAGAAGGTACAGAGCTTTCCTGTACTTAGTAGAGAAGAAGAGTTTGATTTGGCTGTAAGGCTTAGAAAGTATAATGATATGGATGCTGCTCATAAGCTGATAACGTCGAACTTGCGTAATGTAATTCGTATAGCTGTGGATTATGCAGGCTATGGCTTGCCCGTTGAGGATATTGCACAGGAAGGGACTATTGGTTTGATGATAGCAGTGAAAAAGTTTGATCCACATAAGGGCTATAGACTCATGTCATATGCCATATGGTGGATAAAGGCTATGATCCATGATTATATCTTAAAATTTTATTCTCAGGTAAAGATTGGCACCACAAAGCTACAGAAGAAGCTGTTTTATGGTTTGAATCGGCTTTCTTATGATGAGAAGGTGTTAGATAAAGACCCTCAAATGTGTTCAGATGTGTTGGCTGCCAAGCTGGATGCAGATCCCAAACAGATAGAGGAGATAATTCTTAGGCTTACACAAAGGGATCAGTCACTGGATGGCGCTATGTCGGATGATAGTGATACCAGTTTTAAAGATTTCCTTGTTGACGTGAATGCTAACCCTGAAGAAGAGGTAATTGAAAAGGAAAGGGGTATATTAGTTAAATATCATATAGAACATGCGTTCAAGTCATTGTCCCAAAGAGAACAGGATATTGCAAGGCAGCGACTTATGGCAGAGAGTCCAACTACGTTGGATGACCTGGGTAAACGTTATAAGATATCAAAGGAGAGGGTTCGTCAGATAGAATTTAGTGTAAAGAATAAACTTAAGAAGGCTCTTGAAGGTAATATAGAATTAATAGGGCCTTAAATATGGGGGTAGAGTTGTGACAGTAGTAAGAAGACAGCGCCTGAAGGATCTCTTATATCTACAAGAGAGGATGAACAGGGTGTTTGAAGATAGCCTTAAGGATAAAGAGGGATTAATAGCACCAGGAGAGTGGATACCCCCTGTAGATGTCTTTGAGGATGATAGCAGCATTATATTAAAGGCTGAATTACCAGGAATAAAAAGGGAGGATATAGCACTTGATGTAAATAATAGTGTGCTTACAATCAGCGGAGAGAAAGGTTTCGAGCATGAAAAGAGCAGAGAGAGTTATCACATGATAGAGAGGCATTATGGTTCGTTTAGGAGGTCTTTTTCTATACCTGATACTGTAGATTCTGATAAGATAGAGGCAAGGTATGAAAAGGGTGTACTTGAAATTATCCTCCCAAAATTAGAGGGTTCTGTCTCGCGACAGATCCCTATTTCTAAGGGATAAAGTTACATCAAAGAAATTCTTAAGTCAAATATGTAATGACCAGGGTTTAGGCTGGCACCTAGTATCTAATACCAAGTTGCATTTAATAAGGTACCTATCGAATTTGTCATTGCGAGCGTAGCGAAGCAATCATTTAATAAATGAACAGCAAAATTTACATCAGATCCTTTTTCTTCAGTTTTAACAACCTTGACAAACCGCTGGTTTTTGCTTGGTTCAGCAAGCGGCATAAAAACTTTATGACTCAAGAAATGGTCATAATAGATGGAAATTTCAGGAATATATGTTTTTAATGCTCTGAGATAAGTTTTTGGAATAAAGATCTAAAATCCAGCCATTTATCAGGTGTTTCTTTAACAGCTGCATAGTAAAAATTGAATCCATCAATATAAATAAAAGTACGCATAAGTAAAAGCAAAGGCTACAACCAAGTTGTAGCCTTGCGCCCAGGTCGAAACCTTGGGGGTAGTCGACCAATATGATAATAAGTATCTATCGGCATAATGTCACAAAAATATACGCATTTGTCAAAAAAATCTATGTTAAAGCCGAGTCAATATGTCCCCTTAAGTACAGAGCAAAAATGTCCCCTTTTTTCATATTTAGTAGTGAGGCACCCCGGGTTGTGAAGCCATATATACCCATGAGTGGGATTTAGCCCCTT
>JAGGYK010000022.1 GCA_021162585.1 Deltaproteobacteria bacterium | reverse complement strand
TCTCTTGAAACTATTTTAGTAAAGGTCAATTCTTCAATTAAATAAGCATTGATAAGTTTACCCATCAGAAAATCCGGGTTTAATCTGTTATCAATACAGGTTTCTATATGTCTGTGCATGTATGTAGCGCTATCTGTCTTGTCGAGGTCTTTATCAGAGTAATCTCTTGCAATGGAGTCAATTACGGGGTGGAATGTTATGTCAAGGGCACAATGCGTAATGTAGCCGATGGTAAATGCCAGATCCTTATTGTCTTTCGAGGTCTCAAGGATTTCGAGGATGATTTTATTTGTGGGATATTCATCTTTTCCATGGAGTTTCTCAGAGACCATTTTAATATTATCTTTTGTGCCATAATAAAATATATCCGGGGCTATAGCACCAAGATAATGATAGTAACTATTTGAAGATATAACAGACTTCAGGGTTTTATCTTCAATTGTTTTCAGGACATTATCTGCAAAGAATAGGTGTGTGTTCTCTTTTGGCATTTAGTCCTTTATAACATATATAGTTTTTTAAAGGTAGTGGATTACCATCTATTATAAACCTTTTCCGCAAAGCCCAAGAATTTATCCAGGTATATCTTTTCTCCGCTATCCAGGATAACATTACCTGTAAATAAACCGAATACCTGGTGTTGTTCAGTGGCAAGCACACCCATGTTTATTTTTGCACTACGGTCAAGGATAGGTAAAAAATCAAGTTCAAATCTGCCATCATTACTGCTAAACCTCCATGGTTTTAAAAAGTCAGTCTCATCGAAATGAAAGGTGACCTGATCGAGTTTATGTATCTTGCCATCATAGAACAGGGCATTTTCTGAAGCAGCGCTTGTATCTCCGAATCCATATCCGATATTGAAGCCAAATGAGTGTTTATCAATAACACCAGATGCAGATCCCCAATACCATGTATTTTGCCAGGGCCAAACCCCTCGGCCCCAGTCCAGCACACCAAAACAGTTATCCCCTGTGAGACCTTCATGTCTGTCTCCAACCTTAACCCAGCCCTTAGCAGGCATACAGTTTATCTTCTGGTTGTAATAGAAACATCGCCGGTCTTCTTTAAAGGGAGTGATCATTACTATTGAGTCCATGTCTTTTTGCTGGTAGAGGCTGATCTCTGCCTTGATACCTATACCATTCAGAAAGGCGGGGAAGTCCACCTTAAGGATTCTTTCTCCTGATATCTTTTCAAAGGAGACCCTCAACTTCTTTCCAACAAATGATACAGAGCCTTCCTTTGATGAAGGAGGCAGATTGGTTTTTCCCAGAGGAAAGGGTATGATCTCATTTTCAGTGGTTTGTCCCTTTTTCTCAAGGTCAATCCAGGATACAGACATCATTCCCAGGTAACCTATATCAGAGATAGTCAGGGCCAGGACGGCCTTTGGGCTGAGTATTGCGTAATAGTCCCACTCTTTGATCCTCAATTTATTGAGAAAATTGTTCTTAAATCGATGGATATCCTCCCTGTTGTATTCAAGTATCAAATCTCGTGCCCAGCCTTGTTGAACCAAGGTCCCATCTGGATTCAAAAGTTTAGATGGTGATATAATCTTTTTTTGCATTCTGCCACCCATTATATACGATACAATTTATACCCAATAAATTTTGGTGTTGCTTGCTCCATTAATAAGATTAATATAGTTAAAATTAATACTTGACCAATGTCAAGTTTATTTGACCTTATTTTAGCTCTTAATCATAAAAGTGCTTTAAACAATAGTAAGACTCTCTTATAATTAAAAGCCTAGGGTTTTATGTTTCTACAATTTTAAAGATAGGGAGGGGATTAATGGAGAGCATAGACAAATTCATAATTAATCCAGGCGATTGCATCTTAGGTGTTGTGGACATTCAGGATAGACTCTACAGGGCAATGGAACCTGAATTTAAAAACATCTTTGTAAAGAATGCTGCCATTTTAATAGAAACAGCAAAGGCCTTTGCAATGCCTATTATTGTTTCTGAGCAGTACCCAAAGGGCCTGGGCAAGACCATACCAGAGATAGATGGGCACCTTAAAGATATTCCCAGATTTGAGAAACTCTTTTTTAGCTGTTATAGAGAAAATCTGATTAGGGAAAGGATAGAAAAGCAAGGCAAAGCCTCTGTTATAGTTGCAGGCATAGAGACGCATGTATGTGTATTGCAGACAGTCCTTGATCTCCTTAAAGATGGATATAATGTGGTAGTGGCATCTGATGCGGTGTGTTCAAGGCGCGAGATGGATAGACATTCCGCCTTGGATTCAATGGCGCAGGCCGGCGCTGTTATCTATTCGACAGAGGCCATAGCATTTATGCTGATGGAAAAGGCAGGGACACCCAGATTTAAGCAACTTTCCTCTCTGTTCAAATAGTTAGGATGGATAGGTCGGAGGCGCGGTTTTATGGACATTTATTTTTAAGGGAGGATGAGATGAATAGGTATGAATTGCACACAATGGTTCAAAAAGCAGTGCTCGTTGTCATTCTTTCTATGATGTTGTATGGCTGTGCCACTGTGCCGGTTAGCGGGCGATCTCAGCTCCTTTTGATATCTGAAGCACAGGAGAAAGCCTTGGGAGCCAAGGCCTATAAAGAGATCCTTGGCAAGGCAAAGATAAGTCATGACCCTGAAGTCGTTTCCCTTGTGAATAGGGTAGGCAGGCGAATTGCAGAAGTGGCAGGGCGAAGAGACTATGATTGGGAATTTACGGTCATAGACGATGACAAGACTGTCAATGCCTTTGCGCTGCCAGGTGGAAAGGTAGCAGTATATACCGGGATTCTTCCCTATACCAAGAATGAGGCTGGACTGGCCTTTGTCCTTGGCCATGAGGTAGGCCATGCCATAGCGCGTCATGGGGGGGAGAGGATAACTCAGCAGCTTATTATACAAGTTGGCCAGGAAGGACTCAATATTGCCATAGCCAGAGAGAGTCCCGCTGCAATACAGTCTGTAAATCAGGCATATGGGATAGCAACAGCTGTTGGGGTGCTGCTTCCGTTCAGTCGAACGCAAGAGAAAGAGGCGGATCATATTGGTTTGGTGCTTATGGCCAGGGCCGGATATGATCCCAGGGAGGCGCCCAGGTTTTTTGAGCGGATGATGACTTTAAAAGATAAGGCAAAGACCTTGCCGGAATTTCTCTCCACACACCCGGCTGATGAAACCCGCATCAGGCAACTTAGAGAATATATTCCAGAGGCCATGAAGTTTTACAAGAAGTAAGCTTTATATAGGCCGGGGTAAGATTGAGACACGCCTTCAAACATCTTTGTCATAACGCATGATATTTGTATGAAAACAGAGGTCAGGGATCAGGGGTCAGCCCGTCTGCATCTCCGATTGGCATTGTTCTCTTATCCTTGCCCTCCGCATCGTTAGCCGACAATTCCGTGCCCTGAGGCATGGGCAGGCATTCAGCTTAAAGAAAAATATAGAATAGATTCAATTTTTGACGGTTTCGTAAAAAGCTCCGCTATGCCGACGCGTCGGCATTATAATGGAAAGTAACTTATGTTTTAACAAATTCGTTATTTCTGGCAAATATTAAAAAATATTAACAACTTATAGCGCATTTGCAGATTTAAGTTACTTGGAAGTCCATCATACTCCTTAACCGTCATTCCGGCGGAAGCCGGAATCCAGTCTTTTCAAGTAGTTGTAAATCATCCGGACTTCTCCCGGACCCGATCCGGGATCTACCGGAGTGACGACTTTCTGCGAGTTCATTAATTCCTGAGACCTTTGCATAACACCCATATTGTCATTGCGAGCTTTAGCGAAGACAAAATAGGGGACCCACACGAAGTGTGGGGTCTGAGCGAAGTGAAGAATCTCAAAGTGCATGCAACCAATGGGATTGCCACGTCGGCCTAAAAACCTTCTCGCAATGAATATGCCTGTCTGCATTATCGATTGGCAATATTCTTTTTAGCCTTATATTTCTCCAAAATTTATTTAAGTTTATATGGGTCATTTGCCGATAGAGTTTCCGAGTTTATATATCTCGGCGTAGATAATAGGAGTTATAGTAATGCAAATTAAAACTGTTACAAAGAAGCTTGATAAATTATCAAAGACACTCGTGATGGCAGATGTGGATGATCTGCCTTCTATTGGGGAATTGCTTAAACAATTGGAGGGTTTTTCCAAGATTGATTGCAAGGAATGTCCATCCATTGTCTTTGAGGCAAGTTCAAAAGCTGTTGCACTGGCTGAGAAGATTGTACTTGAAGACGCCCCGGATCGTGAGGCCACGCTTGATGTGGTATCTCAAACTGTCTCCTGCATGCAGTCTATTGTGAGGGATGGGATTGATCCAAAGGAGGTTGAATTCCCACCTGATCTGGGGATTGGCGGTGAGAAGGCTCCAGAGGTTTTGGACGAATCAGGGTTTAGTCTCCCCCCAAATGTTGATGAGGAGATATTCAGTGAGTTTCTGGCTAACCAGGACTCTGTTCTCGAGGAGATGGAAGGCTGTATACTTGCCATAGAAAAAGGCGATGACCCTGAGGCTATGGATGTTCTGCGTCGGCTTTTGCATACCTTAAAGGGTGAAGCAGGTGCATTGGGGCTCACTGATATTGGGGATGTCTGTCACAAAACAGAAGATTTTTTGCAGGCGACAGGTTCTGCTACTCCAGTCGACACACTCTTGGCTGTCAAGGACTGGTTTGCCGGCAGGTTTGAAGATTATCGTTCCAAAAACAGGGCAAGTGAACCTGCAGATGTCATTCTTTCCAGACTTTTGGCAAGACAACCTGTGGAGGATGAAGCGCAACCGGAAGAGGTTAAAGAGCATGATGAATCCCCGCAGGCTGTTCCCTTTGAAGGTGATCCAACCTTGCTTGGCGATTTTATATCCGAGGCAAATGAGCACCTGGAATCTGTGGATGCAGACCTGCTTAATCTTGAAGGTGATCCAAACAACCAGGATGCCTTGAACGCAGTGTTCAGGGCGTTTCACACAATAAAAGGGACAGGAGCTTTCCTGAATCTCGACGATATCAAAGAGCTTGCTCACGCGACCGAGACCCTTCTTGATCGTGCTCGCAAGGGTGAGATCGTGCTGGCTGGCGGCGCTATTGATATTGTATTTGATGTAGTTGATAGAATGAAGCGTTATATTGCAGACCTTGCCGCCTCACTTTCCAAAGGGGAAGGGCTGTCAAGGGATAATAGCTTGCCTGATTTGATATCAAAGATCAAGGCTGTGGCGTCAGGGAATGTCCCTGAACAAGCAGATAAAAAGATAGGAGAGATTCTTGTTGACTCAGGGGTTGCAACTCCGGAAGAGGTCGACGATGCCCTTGCTACCCAGGAATCAGAGGCATCAGAGAAGAAATTGGGTCAGGTGATGGTAGAAAAGGGGTATGCGCCTGCAAAGGAGGTGGCAGGCGCCCTCAGACAGCAACAGGCTGCCAGGGGGCAGGTCAAAGAGACTGTAAAGGTAGATACCTCCCGTATAGACGCGCTTGTAGATACTATTGGCGAGTTGGTGATTGCAGAGACCATGGTGACCCAGGACCCAGAGGTATGCCAGAACAGCTCCATTCGTGTGCAGAAGAACCTGCGTCAGTTGACCAAGGTGGCGCGTGAGCTTCAGGAGCTTGGCATGGCCATGCGCATGGTATCCCTAAAGGGCATATTTCAGAAGATGGCCCGCCTTGTGCGTGATCTTGCCAAGAAGTCCGGCAAAAAGGTAAATTTTGTCATGTCTGGCGAGGATACAGAGATTGATCGTTCAGTGGTCGATCACATAGGAGATCCACTTATACACCTTATACGCAATGCAGTGGACCATGGGATCGAGTCTTCTGAAAAAGACAGAAAAGAGGCAGGAAAGCCAGAATACGGCACTGTTGAACTCAACGCCTTTCATAAAGGTGGCAACATATACATTGAGGTGAGAGACGATGGTAGGGGCCTGGACAAGGGTGCTATTTTTGCCAAGGCAAAAGAAAAAGGATTGATTACCTCAGATGATACACTTTCAGATCAGGAAATAGTCAGCTTGATCCTGGAGCCTGGCTTTTCTACGGCCAAGAAGGTTTCAGATGTCTCTGGTCGTGGCGTGGGCATGGATGTGGTAAAGAAGAATATCGAGGCATTAAGGGGGCGCATTGAAGTATCCACCGATCCAGGCAAGGGTTCAACCTTCACGATGATCCTTCCGCTTACACTTGCAATTATTGATGGTATGACGGTCAAGGTCGGGGTCGAGAGGTATATTATCCCTACCCTGTCCATTGTTGAGTCTATCGCTCCAAAGGCCGATATGTTTACTAAAGTGGTGGGCAAAGGAGAGATGATCTCGGTGAGAGGCGAATTGATGCCGTTTTTCCGTATTTCCAGGCTTTTCGGGGTTCAAGATGCAAAGGAGGATCCCACTACTGGATTGGCAGTGATTGTAGAGAACGGGGCGGATCAGGTTGCGATATTGGTTGACGAGCTTATCGGTCAGCAACAGACCGTTATTAAGGGCCTCAGCGACGGCCTTGGGGATACAGTTGGTATTTCTGGTGCATCCATTTTGGCAGATGGCAGTGTAGGTTTGATTCTTGATGTACCAGGGGTAATAAAGATGGCTATGGAGGCGTGATTAAGAATTGAGATTTAGGAATTAAAAATTATGAGTTGTGAATTCATAACTCATAATTAAAAAAATTAAGGAGAGAAAATATGGCGAATAGCAATGCAGAAATGGCGGTCGGGCAGGATGTAATTTCTGAGGCAAATGCTGCCATGGATAAAAAGGCAGCAGGTAAGTATTTGACCTTCAGGATTGCAGATGAAATCTATGGAATAGAGATACTCAAGGTTCAGGAGATTATTCAGTTACAGGAGATAACCAAGGTGCCTAAGGTACCTGATTTTATTCGGGGAGTGATCAATCTAAGGGGCAAGGTTATTCCTGTGATGAGTCTCAGGAATAAGTTCAGGATAGAAGACATAGAGGATACGGACAACACCTGTATTATTGTGGTGAATGTGTCTTCTTCTAAAGGGACAGTTATTATGGGAATTGTAGTGGACAATGTATCTGAGGTCTTAGATATAGATGCAGATGGAATAGAAGAATCACCTTCCTTTGGGGGGGGCGTAGATACCTCCTTTATTCTTGGTATGGGCAAGGTTGATAAAAAGGTAGTGATGTTGCTTGATATCGACAAGGTGTTGTCTTCTCAGGAAGGCAGGGCTATTGAGGAGATGGGCAAGTAAGGTGTAAGGCGGAGTTGCTTTATTATTCGTCTAGAGTATCTGTTCCATCCACCAAAGGCGGTGCAGACGGGATTTGATTGCCACTTGGTATAAATCAGGCATAGAGCGAAGGCATAGGCAGAGAGAAGGATATATACATAAAAGGCGAGTTTGGGGATGAAAGAATTCCAGCAGGCCGAATATTTTTTGTATGGGACTGGGTAATTAGGAATGGTTAGCACACCAAGGTTTGCAGGTAATGTGAGAGTAGATATTTCAGACATGAAGGTCTCTAATCGAGTTGGAGATGTACTGGTTACATATGCATTAGGATCTTGTCTTGGGGTGACAATGTATGATCCAGTCGCATGTGTTGCCGGCATGATCCATTGCATGCTTCCTTTATCTAAAGTAGATCCAGCAAAGGTAGCCAAAATGCCCTGTATGTTTGTGGATACCGGTGTTCCTGCTTTGTTTAAGGCAATAAGCGAATTAGGGGCGCAAAAGGATAGAATGGTGATAAAGGTAGCAGGCTGTGGACAAATTCTTGGGGATAACAAACTTTTTAAGATAGGGGAGAGGAATTATACTGTACTACGTAAGATTCTCTGGAAGAATAACATGCTGATTGCAGGAGAACTTGTGGCAGGAAATGATTCTGAGACCATGTTTATAGAGGTTTCTACGGGCCGTGTTGTCGTAAGGACAGGTGGAAAGGAGATCGAGATATGAACTATCGCAAAAGGATATTGGCAGATGTGAAGACACTGCCTGCGATTTCCACAGCAGCTTTACAAATGGCGAATGTTTTAAAAGATCCCGATGTTGACATTAAAAATGTAATTAGAATTGTGGAATATGATCCGGGGATGACTGCGAATGTGCTCAGGCTGGTGAATTCTCCATATTTTGGTGGTTCATATCATATAGGTTCTATCCAGCAAGCCGTTGTGAGATTGGGGATTGACAAACTATTTGATCTTGTTGTGGTAACTGCCACACATGAGGTTATAGATAAACCAATTGCGGGCTATAACTTACCGCCTGGAGAACTCTGGCGTCATAGTGTAGCTGTGGCCATAACTGCAAAAAACCTTGCGAATAATTTAGGGATAGTGGCTGAAGATACAGCCTTTACTGCCGGCCTGCTTCACGATATAGGCAAGGTTGTGATTGGTACCTTTGTGGAGAAAGGTTTTGACAGGATCGATGCAATGGCAAAGGCGTCAAACCTTTCATTTGAAACTGCGGAGAGAAAGATTCTCGGTGTAGACCATGCTGAGATAGGTGCTGCTGTATTAGAGATGTGGAGGTTCCCTGATGAAATTGTCCGTGCTGTTCGTTTTCATCATAGACCAGGGGATGTTCAAGATAGTGTGCCAGTGGTTGACGCTGTTCATATATCAGATGTAGTATGTCTGATGATGGGGATAGGCCCTGGCAGAGAGGGCCTCCAGTACAGGGTATCGGATGAGATTCTGTCAAGATATTCGCTCACACCTCCCATATTGGAACAGGTAGTGAGTCGCTCTCTTGGTGATATGCAAAGCAATGCCGAAGTCTTCTCTGTGTCCAGTGGAGGTGAGTAATAATTATGGCGTATAACATCTTGATAGTGGATGACTCAAGTATTATCAGGAAGGTATTGATCAAGACACTCTCTCTGGCAAAGATCCCTGTGGGTGAGTTATATGAGGCTGCAAACGGCAAAGAGGCTCTGGACACCCTTAATGACTCATGGGTAGACCTTGTTTTTGCAGACATAAATATGCCTGTCATGAGTGGTGTGGAAATGATAGAAAAGATGAGAGAGTCCGGGTTGCTGGAATCTATACCAGTAGTCATTATCTCGACTGAAGGCAGCTCTACCCGTATAGATGAGTTGAAGGCCAAAGGTGTGAAGGCATATGTGCGTAAGCCATTCACACCAGAGGACATAGAAAAGGTATTTCGTGATGTGATGGGAGAAAGCAATGGAGAATGACCCCCAAAAGATCTTGGAAGAGGTGGCTGCGCATGTGCTGGAGTCCATGGCGTTCATGTTTGCAGATGTAGTGGAAAGAGATGAAATTCCAGGGATTGAGGATACATATTTCCACGCACAAATAGAGTTTGCCGGGCATTCCACCGGAAAGATTGGGCTTGTTTTCCTCCCTGAATTAGCGGCAGATATAGCCGTAAATGTCTTAGGTATAGAACCTGAAGAGATCGCACTTGATGATGTAGATAATACAATAGAAGATGCGGTTGCAGAGGTACTGAATGTGGTGTGTGGGCAATTTTTGACCTCGATGTTTGGTGATAAGCCGGTTTTCGAACTTTCTGTTCCGCATGTCTCCAAACTGGATAGTAAGGCATGCAACGATCTACTCAGGAGCTCGGATACAGTTGCTTTTATGATTGATGATGCCCCTATGCTGGGTTATGTGAAGTTGGGGTAACAGTTTACAGGGATCAGTGGGCAGGGGTCAGGAGAAATAAATGTGCTCTAGGAACTATCGAGATTTTGAAGTCGGTACGCCTATGGCGGAATTTTCAGCACAGACCTCTGTGTAACTGGTACAGATTAGGGAGAAAAGATGCAATGAAAAAGATACGGGTCTTGATTGTGGATGATTCAGCCGTGGTCAGGCAGATACTGGCTAAAGAACTTTCCCGAGATTCTGAATTGGAGATTGTAGGTACAGCCCCTGATCCCTATATAGCCCGTGACAAGATCGTCAACTTAAAGCCTGATGTTATAACTTTAGACATAGAAATGCCTCGAATGGATGGAATTACCTTCTTGAAAAAGATTATGCATTACAGCCCTATCCCTGCTGTTATTGTGTCATCCCTTACACCTAAAGGTGGGGCGCTTGCCCTGGAGGCGCTTGATGCCGGCGCAGTAGATGTGGTGTGCAAGCCAGGCCAGGCATATACCGTTGGCGACCTCTCTGTAGAGCTCACAGATAAGATCAAGGCCGCCTCAAGGGTTAGATTAAAGAAAAAGGATATCGAGTCGGCTAATAGCATAAAGGCACCCTCAAGGCTGGCCATGACACGTACGACTAATAAAATTGTTGCTATTGGGGCTTCTACAGGAGGGACAGTGGCCTTGACCTCTGTGCTCACAGTGCTTCC
This sequence comes from Deltaproteobacteria bacterium, assembly GCA_021162585.1. Classification (GTDB taxonomy): domain Bacteria; phylum Desulfobacterota; class Desulfomonilia; order UBA1062; family UBA1062; genus JAGGYK01. The sequence continues at coordinate 5,002 of JAGGYK010000022.1, read as the reverse complement.
AGCGACCGCACCCGGGATGGTGATCGTACAGCACATGCCAGCCGGCTTTACCAAGTCATTTGCAGATCGTTTAAATGAAATATGTGCCATTGAGGTCAAAGAGGCACAGGATAAAGACACAGTTGTCCCTGGAAGGGCATTAATCGCGCCCGGAAATAAACATATGATTTTAAGGCGTTCAGGTGCTGTGTATTATGTACAGATAAAGGATGGCCCCCGTGTGTGCCGTCAGAGGCCATCTGTTGAGGTTCTATTCAACTCAGTTGCAAAGTATGCAGGGGCAAACACAGTTGGCGTTATCCTGACAGGTATGGGCTCAGATGGTGCAGAAGGGCTACTGGCAATGAAACAAAGCGGGGCTGTAACCATTGCACAGGATGAAGAGAGCTGCGTGGTCTTTGGCATGCCAAAGGAGGCTATCAAGTTAGGTGGCGTGGATCATGTGGTTGGCCTGGGTTCTATACCAGGCGCAATTCTGGCTAATGTATAAGAATGGGTAACTAACCAGAAGTCAGGAGCCAGAATAGAAGAAGTATAGGCTTTCAGCAATTTGCCGACTTCCTCAAGCTTATCCCTGTCAGTAGTTAAACTCTCAAAAAAATTCCATTCCCCCTTTGAAGGTAGCAGGATAAATTTCCCCTTTGAAGGAGGTGGGGGGGATGTTACAAGGGGGGATGAATATTGCTATATGTTTTTTTATCATAGGTCTTTCCTGGAACTTTGTGCCTTTGTTTATCCTTATTTTTTGGTAAAGATTATTTTTGAAAAAATTTGTAAAGTTTTTTTTCTTTAATCCCGATTGATATTGACAAGGTTGTAAAACAAAAAATTATGCCCATGGGAGGCAAGTATGATTGGAAGCAAAAAAGCCAAAAAGGAAGAAGTAGAGAGGGCTGCTCTCGAAACCGCGGTTAATGAGATTGCCAAAGAGGTAGGTAATCTGGCCAGGGCCGCTGTTGAGGGTAAGCTTGATGCCAGGATCGATGTGAATAAGTTCGATGGGGAGTTTCGAACTATCGCTGAGGGTTTCAATGACACTTTGGATGCAGTGGTTGGGCCATTAAATGTGGCTGCAGAGTATGTGGACCGTATTAGTAAGGGTGACATACCAGAGAAGATCACGGATGAGTATAAGGGTGACTTCAACGAAGTCAAGAACAACCTGAATCTGTGCATTGGAGTATTGAATGATCTGGTGGCAGACACCCAGGGTCTTGCGCAGGCAGGTGCTGAGGGTAAGCTTGATGCCAGGGCGGATGCATCCAAGTTTGCAGGTGATTTTGGCAAGCTTGTTCAGGGTCTCAACGACCTGATGGATGCAGTGGTGGGCCCGATCAATGTCACAGCAGAGTATGTTGATCGTATTAGTAAGGGAGACATCCCGGAGAAGATCACGGATGAGTATAAGGGTGACTTCAACGAAGTCAAGAACAACCTGAATCTGTGCATAGATACATTGCGGGGTCTGATTGAGGAAGATGGCGGGGCAGCTCTTCAAGCTGCTGCCAACAAAGACTTTACAAAGAGAGTCCAGCGGCAATATGGCGGGCTATTCGATCAAATGAAAAAGAATATCAACATGATGTTGGACAACATACATAATGCGATGACACAGGTAGCGGATGCAGTAGAACAGGTTAGCTCTGCCAGCGGTCAGATCAGCACTGGCAGCCAGAGTCTTGCTGAGGGCGCCAACGAACAGGCCTCAAGCCTTGAGGAGATCTCTTCATCACTTGAACAGATGACTTCCATGACAAAGCAGAATGCAGACAACGCTGGCCAGGCAAAGAACCTTGCAGCAGGCGCCCGAGACTCGGCGGATCAGGGAAGTGATTCCATGAAGCGGATGTCGGATGCCATTGACATGATCAAGAAGTCCTCTGACGAGACAGCAAAGATCATCAAGACGATCGATGAGATTGCTTTCCAGACCAATCTTCTGGCCCTCAACGCAGCGGTTGAGGCGGCACGTGCAGGTGAGGCAGGCAAGGGCTTTGCAGTGGTGGCCGAAGAGGTCCGCAACCTGGCCCAGCGCAGTGCCGAGGCAGCCAAGAACACCTCTGAGATGATCGAAGAGTCTGTGAAGAACTCAGATAATGGTGTAAAGATTTCCGAGGAAGTTGGCAAGGCATTTGTTGGGATCGTTGAGAACATAGGCAAGGTCAATGACCTTGTTGGTGAGATCGCAGCGGCTTCCAATGAGCAGGCCCAGGGTATCGAACAGATCAATACGGCAGTGGCTGAATTGGACAAGGTTACTCAGCAGAATGCTGCCAACTCTGAGGAATCGGCCAGTGCTGCTGAACAGCTCAGTAGTCAGGCCAATGAACTTTCCAGTATGGTTGAGGGCTTTGTCCTGAGTAATAATGGCAACGGCGGCTCAAGGAGAGGAGAATTGACTGCAGGGCAGATTCAGGGGTCCATGCAGGTCCGGGCCCATGACCATGGTGGTAATGGCGATAAAACAGTTGTTCAGAAGAGCAAGAAGGGCAAAAAAACGAAGCGGCATCATGACCAGGGTATAGAGGCGCAAGCCAAGGTTGTCAGGCCAGAGGAGATCATTCCTCTGGACGACGAGGAACTTAAGGAGTTCTAACACGGAAAGATCCTTTGCAAAGGGTATGTGGCGGAGGTCTATCCTCCGCCTCTTTCATTTTGGAAGTAATGGTTTGGATAAGGATGGCTAAAGGGAGTTTATTGAAATGGCATTCACGTTTTTTTTTAGAGACATGCAGACACTTGAGTTCATTGTCGAGAGTGTACTGCCATACCTTAAGACTCGCAGATATATCAGGGTGTGGGATGCAGGGTGCGCAATGGGGCCGGAACCCTATTCCCTGGCTATTATGATCCGGGAAAATATGGGTGGCTTCCTTTTCCGAAATGTAAAGATAGATGCCACTGATATTGACGAGAGCAACCAGTTTGCTGAAATCGTCAAAAAAGGCATTTATCAAGAGGAAATATTAAAGAGGATCCCCAAGGATATCTTTAAGAGATACTTTTCGCCGCTTAATGACTCCGGCCAATTCCAGGTCAAAGAAGAAATAAGGAAAGCGGTTTGTTTCCAGAGACACGATCTCCTGTCTTTGAAGCCTGTTCGGGATGGTTTTGGACTTGTGCTATGCAAGAATGTTCTGCTTCATTTCAAGCCTGAAGAAAGAATCACAGTGATCAGGATGTTTCATAATGCCCTTGCAGATGACGGTTTTTTTGTTACTGAACAGACCCAGAAGTTACCCGCGGAGGTCTCTTATCTGTTCGAAAGGGTTACATCGAACGGACAGGTGTTTAGAAAGGTACCTGTTTAGTTTATGAAGATTATTAACCTCACCGAGCCTGGGGGCAGTATATACACATGTAACGTATACATGGTATTGGGCGACTGGAATGCCTTGGAGGATACCAACTCTTTGGTGGACGTTGGAAGGGATCCTGCAATTATTCAAAGACTCAAAGATATTAACACAGGTGTGGGGAAAAGACAGGTCGAACAGGTTATCCTTACTCACTCTCACTTTGACCATGTGGGATTGTTGTCCGAGATCAGAAAAACTTTCAGCCCTACAGTCTATGCCTTTTCAAGGTTCGAAGGTGTTGACCTTCTCCTCAAAGACGGAGATATAGTAAGGCTTGGGGATGTAAATTTTGAAGTCATTCATACGCCTGGTCACTCTCATGATTCCATTTGTCTCTGTTCAGAGCAGGGGGGGATCTTATTTTCAGGCGATTCTCCGGTTAATATTTCGGCACAGGATACATATGGGGAAGATTTCGTGAATGCTTTAAGACGCATCTCACGCAAAAATATCACCGCTATCTATCCGGGCCATGACGAGCCCATAACCGATCGGGCAGGCGAGATCCTGCGCGCCTCGATTAAGAATGTGATCGAGGGGAAAGCTAAAGGAGGCAAAAAGGGGGCCGGTTACTAAAGGGGACGTGGGACATGGATGAAGTGACATTCAACAGGTTCAGGCAGATCATATACAAATTGAGCGGCATCTCGCTGGGGACAAACAAAGAGGCGCTTGTCTCTGCGAGGGTTGCCAAACGGATGCGCGTCCTTGGTATTCCCAACCACCGGGAATATCTTCGGTATGTAATACAAGACAAGAGCGGCGAGGAGATCATTCATCTTCTCGATGTCATATCAACCAATGTGACGGATTTTTTTCGTGAATCCGATCATTTCGCGTTTTTAAAAAAGGTCGTCTCAGACTGGTTGGCCGCTGGCCAGAGACGTTTTCGTTTCTGGTCAGCGGCCTGTTCGAGTGGAGAAGAGCCTTATTCGATTGCCATGACACTCCTTGAGGCTACAAACAGTACAGCAAATACGGATATAAAAATTCTCGCCACGGATATCTCCACGAGTGTTCTGGATAATTGCCGAACGGGGACGTACGACAAAGAGAAGCTAAAGCCCGTTCCATCGGCTCTTAGAGAACGTTACTTCGACCAATACCGGGACGATCACACCACCTACTATACGGCCAAGGCCAGATTGAAGGATCTTGTAGTATTCTCGATGATTAATCTGTCTACTCCGCCGTTTCCTATGAGCGGCCCGTTTGATGCAGTTTTTTGCCGTAATGTCATGATATACTTCGATAACAATGTCCGGAAAAATCTGCTGGATGAGATCTATCGTCTTCTCAAGCCCGGTGGATATCTGATGGTTGGCCACGCTGAGAGTCTGAGTGCTATTGAGAGTGATTTCAAGTTGGTAAAGTCTTCAATATATATAAAGGAATGAGGAAGGAAAGCAGGGATCGGAGATCAGCTATCAGTTTTGTAGGGGACCTTTGCCCCTATCGGCCCGCTTAAGGGAACGGGCATACATTGCTTCGTTGTGTCTGCCCTGCAGACATGGATGTTTATATGAGTGCGCCAGGCAAAGCTGGCAATTTCTTGTCGGTTAAAGTCCGACATAGGCAAAGGATAGCTACCAGTCTATCACCAAAGGTGCGTTTGTGGAGGTAACAAAGCAAATGAAGCCACC
>JAGGYK010000237.1 GCA_021162585.1 Deltaproteobacteria bacterium | reverse complement strand
TAACCTTTCCTCAGGTTGGACTTCCTGCCCGTGCGTGTCCGCACCTGTCTGCCGTGCAGACGGCACAGGCAGGCGCAGACAGGTCACCAACTGAATAGCATGAACTTTGCTCGGCGCACTCATAATAAACCTCCAATTTAACCATGTGAATTGTTAGCATTTATGTCTCTCCCTTCAATAGTTCGCAATGACCATAGGTGACGGAGACAGATGAGCTTGTTCTCCCGTTTCTATCTCCGCCTCTCCTCGACATTCAGATAGCCGGCAAGCCAGGGTTATAGAGGAGAACCCAGGCGTGCCGATTGACTATCCTTGAGCCACCACATCGCAATGATGGGCCTCAGCCGGCTTTTCCAGCATCTCGTTACGTCGACTGTGAAATGCTTTGTGCTCCGGAGTTGCTTCATTGCGGTCTTTGTCCTCGACGTTTTCCCAGATATCGAGGAGCCAGAAGCGTTGAGGGTTTTCCAGATCGCGCAGGATATAATACCCTGTCATCCCTGAAGGCATCCCTTCTTTGCCCTGCTCCTGCAGCAACTGCACAAACGTATCCTCCTTACCTGACTTGACGACAAATTCAGCCTTGTTTGCAAACATAGTTATCACCTCCTTCCTTTCATTGATTCACACAAAAACCCAGCCCTGCACCTGGATTGTACGGACTAATTATTGGTGCTAAATAGTGCTGACTTCAGGGTTTTTCTCGCCAAATTTTTCCACCAGTTTTTTCAATATTTCTTCCCTTGACACATCCTTTTTCTCCGATTCCTTGATCAATCGATAGGCCCTGAAGAGGGGAGAAGACCCGATTTCAGATGCAAATGTGGCAACGCTCTGATTCCAGATGATCAGTGAGAAAACCTCATCCAGTTCATCGACGGTGACACCAAGTGCATAGGCCTTGACAAGCTCACGTGTCGCCTGGCGATAACGACCGGCGCCAACCGCCATGGTAAGAGAGAGAAGTAAATAGTATTTTTGATCAATTACAGGCTTCTCCCTCTCCCACACATGCTCCCAGAAATTCACGACGATATCGGCCAAGTTGCTGTTGATCTCGGCAATATTTACAATTGCCATAGGCTTGAGAGGTGCCGTTGTCCCACGATCCAAAGAAGGTTCTTTTGCCTCCACCTTGTAGAAATAGACACGGTATTCCCTGTCTGAGATCTTTTCCGTGATATGCTCAAATCCCATGTCGCCCAGGGCGCTGTATAATGGGGATAGGCTCAAAACTCTGAATAACACAGAGACCTTCTCCCACAGGCAGCTTTTCACCTTTCTTGAGAACCATGGGCAAAAAATTACCCTTTAATTCTCTCACATCCACGATCACAAAAGATTTCTTTTTGATTTCCCATTCCTTTTCCATAAGTTTACCCCCTTTCTTACGATTATTTATTCTGGCTTCCTAATTTTATTTAGGTTACCGAATTTTGTTTGATCTTTCTAATAAAATAACACGGCACTACAAACTTGCCTTTGATTCAAATCAAAAACTACGATATTTTTGAGGTGGCTACTTCTTTTAACAGGGAAATGTCCTTCAGGATGATCACGTCCTTGTCCAGATCTATTGCTCCGCTTTGTTTTACCCTGGCAAATGTCCTTGCCAGAATTTCACCTGTAATCCCAAGGTGGGAAGCCAAAAGGCCTTTATTAATATCCAATGTGAGGCTGAATCCGTTTTCTAGTTCAAGATCGGAGCTGACTGCATAGGCAATCAGGTATTGAGCCACCCTGGCCGGGGGATCTTTGATGGCCAGTTCTTCAACTTTCAGGATGAATTTCTTTAACAGCAAAGAGGCGTGGGACAGCATGTTTACTGCCAGTTAAAATTTTTCTTTTATCAAAGATATGAATGCATTTTCTTCAATATACAAGACTTCAGCAGGTGAGACTGCTGAGGCGGAAGCAGGAAACGAATCTCCGAAAAAAAGGGGCACCTGAGCAAAGTTTTCGCCTGGCCTTATGATGCACATAGTATATTCCTTGCCATACGGGGACAGTTTGAAAATTTTCACTTTTCCGGATACAAGGATATAAAACCCATGGGCCTGGTCTCCCTCGCGGAAAAGAGTATAGCCCTTTTGGAAGGTCTGCCTTAAACAGATATTCAAAACCTTCTGCAAGTCTTCCTCTTGCAAGTCTCTAAGCAATGGATTTTTCTTCAAAACAGCAGTATGGGTTGAAGACATAAGACTATCCCTGAGTCAATCCTTCGGATGTTTCAGAAGAAGCTCTTTCTTCTCTTATCGTCACTTCCTGGCTTGAGTCAGCTTTAATCTCTTTGGCAATCTCTGACAGAAACCCTGAGAGACAAGACCTCCGATAGGGGTAACCTGTTTCACATCAAAGTAGAGTCGCTCGCGTTAACCAAATGCCACATCAAGTACCATCATTACCGCAAAACCCGCCATTGCACCCATAGTGGCTAAATCTGTATTGCCACCACGCTGAGATTCCGGAATCACTTCTTCATCCACGACAAAGATCATGGCGCCCGCGGCAAAACCTAAAGCATACGGAAGGATGGGCTGTGCAAGGATAACGGCCGCTGCCCCAATAACACCAGCAACAGGTTCAACAATTCCTGATAACTGTCCATACCAGAAACTCTTCAAACGAGATATTCCCTCACGTCGAAGAGGAATGGAGACCGCAAGTCCCTCTGGAAAATTTTGAATCCCTATGCCAATAGCCAGGGCGATGGCTCCTGTCAAAGTGGCAGAAGGAAAACCGGAAGCAACAGCCCCAAAGGCAACCCCAACAGCAAGACCCTCGGGGATATTGTGCAAAGTGATTGCAAGAACAAGGAGGGTACTCCGGTGCCAGCTTGTTTTAATCCCCTCAGCTTCTTTCAAATCAAAGCCAAGGTGGAGATGCGGAAGTATCTTATCAATACCCCATAAGAAAATACCTCCCAGAAGAAAACCAGCCGCAGCCGGAAACCAGGCGGGAATATCTTTCCCTCCTGACATCTCAATGGCTGGAGCAAGTAGTGACCAATAACTGGCGGCAATCATAACTCCGCCCGTGAAACCAAGCATCCCGTCGAGTACTTTCCTGCTTATCTCTCTGGCCACAAATACGCTGGCCGCCCCAAGAGCAGTCACTGCCCATGTAAAACATGTTGCGAGAAGGGCCTGTACTACAGGATGAAAGCCCTGCAAATAATCTATCATGTTTCCAACTCCCACAAACTAAACCAGCAGCGATATGTTTGTTAATTCTATATCCGTAATATAGAATGTATTACAAGAAAATTTGTGGGGCGCGTTTTGAAAAAATTTTTTATAGGGCGGCGAAACAGATGGAATGGCACAATAAGTAAAGATAAGCTGTGCTATATGTGACATTGCAAGACCTGACCCCAAATTTCCCTACTGGGCATTATATGGGTCTTGTTAGGCCCATAACCCCAATCTTCATCTTTTATCATATCTGCCTCTACATTACTCCCGCTTATGGCGGATACATCTAAACGCTTAATCAACAAACTATCCTCATGATCCTTTGATC
>JAGGYK010000140.1 GCA_021162585.1 Deltaproteobacteria bacterium | reverse complement strand
TCCAGGTAGATACCAGCAATACTGTCCTGGGCTTTCTGGCCTCCAGTTATGCCGGCCAGATCATTGGTCAATACGGCTTTGATATGGCCCTTGAGCGTATGGGGATGACAAAAGAGAGCCTGGCTGAGATACCCATGCTGGTGGATCAGCATCGTGTCTGGTACAATCCGAATCAGACCGATTCCTGGTTCATGTCAATTTCAGAGATGCTGACTGTAATAACGATTCTTTCGATTATGCTGCCTGCGGCTGCCGCAGTGCGGGCAAAGGAGCGCGGTACTATTGAGCAACTGCTTGTTTCACCATTGTCACCCATGCAGATCCTCCTGCCCAAGGTTATCTCAATGACCATGGTTATTATGCTTGGCACGGCGGTTAGTATCCTGTTGATCCTGGAACCGGTTTTTCATATACCAATCAAGGGAAGCCTTACACTGTTTTTTATGGTAACCGTGCTTTACACATTCACAACATCAGGGCTCGGACTGTTTATCGCTACGTTGAGCCGTAATCTGGCGCAAGTGGCCATGCTCAGTATCCTTATCATTATGCCGATGATTTTTTTATCAGGCGCCTGGACCCCACCGGAGGCCATGCCCATAGGCCTTCGGCAGGCCATGTATTTGTCGCCACTTTATTATTATATTAAAATGTGCTACGGCATTTTGCTCAAGGGGACGGGGATCAATATTCTGTGGGATTCACTGCTTGGAATTACATTGCTTGGAATCATAGTATTCAGTTTTGGAGTGTGGCGCTTCCGTCGACAGTTCGAGTGAGTCTGTGTCCGGAAAAAATACCTGGATTACGAGAATACGGAAGAGGTGAAGGTGCAAAATACAATTGGAGCCGGAGATTCGGCTGTGGCCGCAGGTACTGCTACTACCTTGAAGCCCGGAACAGCGCTGTACCAAAAAGATGTTTTTATGGAACTGATTCCCAAAATAAAGCTTACTGCTATCTGAATCTGCAAAGAGGATGAGAATATGTCAACATCCAATAATCAAACAGAAACTTATGATTTTCAATCTTGATGAATTTATTTCCAGATGATGTTCATGCTCATCTAAAGTTGAGAGTCTATAAGCCCTTGACCTTGGAAGGTGAGTTTGGTAATTGATCATGACCTTGAAGCAAGGATTAAAAGGTTATTTGGGATTATAAGGGAATACAGTTACAGTATATATCAAAGACTTTATTGAGCAGGCAGAGCTATGTCCTTATTTACAGAGAAATCTATATCTTTCACTAAGATGTCCGGGCATGGTAACGATTTTATTGTTATTGATAATATGGAGAGGAATATCTCCATGGACTGGGGGGAATGCGCCCGCAGGTGGTGCAGGCGGCGTACAGGGGTAGGCGCAGACGGCCTGCTCTTGATTGAACAGAGTGATGGCGCAGATTTTACCTTAAGGATATTTAATGCAGATGGTTCTGAGGCAGAGATGTGCGGAAATGGCGCAAGGTGTGCTGCTGCATTTGCTTTTGACCGGAAGATTGCTTCTCATCAAATGAGATTTAGAACCGTGGCAGGGATCATAGAGGCCAGCGTAGATGGCATTGATGTCTCCATTAAGATGACCGATCCGGGTCAGGTAAGAGAAGATATCAAATTAAATATTGAAGGAAAAGATTTAAGTGTTTGCTCTATTAATACAGGGGTTCCCCATACGATATTGTTTACAGATGACATAGGGCATGTTCCAGTAGAGGAGACAGGGCAAAAAGTGAGGTCTCACCAAGAATTTGAGCCAGAGGGGACCAATGTTGATTTTGTGGAGATTATTGGTCCCAGAAAGATTCGCATACGCACCTATGAACGGGGGGTTGAGGCAGAAACACTGGCATGCGGGACAGGCGCTGTAGCCTCGGCTATAGTGTGCTCCAAGTGTAAAGATATTGGAAGTCCTCCCATAGATGTTGTTATGCCAGGCGGCATACTTATAGTTGACTTTCAAAGGCAAGGGGACAGGTTCAGGGATGTGTGGTTAAAAGGAAAGGTTGACTGGGTTTATAGAGGTGAGATTATTGAGGAGCGCTAATGAAAGGTAGTGTAGAAAAATTTGATTTCAAAGCCACGCGGATCAGAAAGCTACCGCCATATCTATTTGCTGAGATCGACAGGATGAAAGAAGAGGCAACAGCCAGTGGCATCGATGTGATCGATCTGGGGGTTGGAGATCCTGATTTAACCCCGCCAAAGGCAGTAATTGAAACCCTTATTCATAGCGCCCAGGACAATGATGCCCACCATTACGCATCTTACACTGGGTTGCCTCGGCTCAGGCAGGCATTTGCAGGGTGGTTTGAAACACGATTTGGCATAAAGGTGGATCCAGATGAAGAGGTACTACCCTTATTAGGCTCAAAGGAAGGAGTTGGGCATATCTTTTTGGCTATTACCGACCCGGGAGACGAGATACTTGTCCCCGACCCTGGCTATCCAGTGTATACCGCAGGGGCAATCCTGGCCGGGGCAATCCCTAAATACTTTCCTTTAAGGATGGAAAATGGATTTCTTCCGGATATTGATGAATTAAGAAGCTTAATATCTCCTCATACAAAGATGCTGTGGCTTAACTATCCATCTAATCCCACCACAGCGCTTGCCACCATGGATATCTTTGAAGAGATTGTAAATCTTGCAAACGAGCATGGCATATTGGTATGCCAGGATGCAGCGTATTCAGAGATTGTCTTTGATGGTAAAAAGGCGATAAGCCTTCTTCAAGCTCCAGGCGCCATAGATGTTGGAATAGAGTTTCATTCTCTTTCTAAGACCTTTTGCATGCCTGGGTGGCGGGTCGGCTTTGCTGTAGGAAATGCAAAGGCTATCTCATGCCTTGCAAAGGTAAAGACGAATCTTGACTCAGGCATATTCTTGCCAGTGCAAGATGCTGCAATCACTGCTCTTTTAAAGTGTGAGGGGGATACGGGAAAGCGATGTAGAGTGTTTGAGAATAGGCGCAGCAGGTTTGTTTCCGGACTCAAAGAAATAGGGTGGGATGTTCCTTTGCCCCCTGCTACATTCTATATATGGGCACCTATCCCGGGTGGTTATGATTCAATGGGATTTGCTGCTCACCTCTTAGAAGAAGCCGGTATTGTTTGCACACCAGGGATTGGCTTCGGGAAACATGGTGAAGGTTTTGTAAGGATGAGTCTTACAATGCCGGATGATAGGTTGGAAGTAGCAATCGAGCGTATTAAAGATATGCAGATTATTTAGGCATAAAGAAGGGAAATTTCGTGCATTATCACAAAGACATTCCCCTTGGTCCTACGGATCATCCCCGCGAGTCCTGTGGTCTATTCGGGATATTTGGGGACCCAAATGCTGCTGAAAAGACCTATCTAGGTCTATATGCGCTTCAACACCGGGGACAGGAAAGTGCAGGGATTGCTGCATCAAATGGGAAGGAAATATCCCTTTATAAGGGAATGGGTTTGGTATGGTCTGTATTCTCAGAGCCGGATATAATGCCTGGATTGGCCGGTTCCTCAGCAATTGGTCACAACCGATATTCCACCACAGGCATATCTAAACCATCAAATGCGCAGCCTATGCTCATACAGTTCAGGGATGGCCAACTTGCCGCAGCCCATAATGGGAATCTGGTAAACTCTCTTGAGCTTCGCAGATCAATGGAGGATACAGGCTCAATCTTTCAGACTACATCGGATAGCGAGATCATACTCCATCTAATCGCGAGGTCAAAAAAGGGCTCAATGGCAGAGATGTTGATGGATGCGCTATCTAAGATTGATGGGGCATACTCTCTTCTCTTTCTCACCCCATCTAAGTTAATTGCAGCGCGCGATCCACATGGCTTCAGACCACTGTGTCTTGGGAAATTAGGTGAGGCAACTATTGTGGCATCAGAGAGCTGTGCCCTCGATATTATAGGCGCCGATTATATCCGCAGTATTGAACCAGGGGAGGTCCTGATTATTGACGATAAAGGTCTTACATCCATGATGCTGCCACCCGCATCGCAAAAGGCATCTTGCATCTTCGAATACATCTATTTCTCCAGGCCTGATAGTATGATATTTGGTGAAAAGGTTGATAAAGTCAGAAGGAAATTTGGTAAAAGACTCGCAGAAGAGGCGCCTTGCTTAGCAGATATCGTGATTGCAGTGCCTGATTCCGCCAATACTGCTGCTCTGGGCTATGCCCGGGCGTCCGGCATGCGTTTCGAGATAGGTCTTATACGCAACCATTATGTAGGCCGTACATTTATTGCCCCTCATCAAGACAAGAGGGATTTAGATGTAAAGGTGAAGTTTAATCCTGTTACTGGAGTGCTGAAGGGTAAAAGGGTTGTAGTGGTAGAAGACTCTATCGTACGTGGCACCACGCTGAGGCAGTTAATTCACTTAATTAGGAGTGCTGGTGCAGCCCAGATCCATGTGCGAGTGAGTTCTCCCCCTATTAAATTTCCCTGTTTTTATGGGATTGACATATCGAAGAGAGGAGAACTCATTGCTGCGTCTCATTCTGTGGAGGAAATTCGCAGGTATATAGAGGCAGATTCCCTGGCATATCTGTCAGTAGAAGGTATGCTAAATGCTGTCTCAGAAAAAAGTTGCAAGTGTACAGCATGCTTTACAGGGAATTATCCTACAACTATCCCCAAAGAATTCAGTAAAGAGCAGTTTTCTGCTACAAGGAGTGATATTAAATGGGAATAAAAGCGCTCCTCGCACTGGAAGATGGCAGGATATTCGAGGGCATAAGCTTTGGCGTGCATGGAGAGCGTGCTGGCGAGGTGGTTTTCAATACAGGTATGACAGGCTATCAGGAAGTGCTTACGGATCCGTCTTATAAGGGCCAAATCGTGACAATGACATATCCCCTTATTGGCAATTATGGAATTAATGATGAGGACTCGGAGTCGCGCTCTACGTGGCTTGAGGGTTTTGTGTTGATATAGATTCACTTGATAAAGACGAGGTGGAAGTGACACATGTAAATCTAAATGATAACACCTTAGAGGGCATGCGGCATAAAAGGTTACCTGTATTTTCAGTGCAATTCCATCCAGAGGCAAGCCCGGGGCCCCATGATTCCCACTATATATTTGGCAAATTTGTTGAGATGATAAAAGGATCTCGATCTACCATAGGCGGATCAAGGTGAGGTGTGAATATGGATGAGGTGGCAGCAGTCCTTGATTTCGGTTCGCAATATGCCCAGCTTATAGCCAGGAGGATCAGGGAACTCGGGGTATATTGTGAGATAGTAACCCATGACATCTCTTGCGATGAGCTATCAAGGCTCTCCCCTTTGGCTATCGTATTTTCAGGTGGGCCGTCTTCTGTCTTTGAACCAGGGCACCCGGAGATAAACCCGGATATTTTAGCCCTTGGTATCCCGATATTTGGCATTTGTTATGGGATGCAGTTGTTGGCCAGAGTTTTGGGAGGTAAAGTTGAAAAGGGTAAAAGTGGTGAATATGGGCCTGCCACCATTGAAATCGATGAGACCATGGGGGTCTTCGATGGTATGGGGGAAACCCTTAATGTCTGGATGAGTCACGGTGATCATGTAGTGGCACCCCCACAGGGGTTTCGGATGCTAGCCCATACATCAACCTGTCCAATTGCAGCAATGGGTGAGCCCACAAAGAAGATATACGGGGTCCAGTTTCACCCTGAGGTGGCCCACACACCAAAGGGCATGGATATACTCAAGAATTTCTTGTTTAAAATCGCAGGATGCAGAGGCGATTGGACTATGAGCAGGTTTATAGAGGAGTCTGTGGATAAGATAAGGACTCGGGTGGGTGCTTCTAATGTAATCTGTGGTCTCTCCGGTGGGGTGGACTCTGCAGTTACAGCAGCACTTATCCACCGTGCCATCGGTGATCAGATGAGGGCCATCTTTGTGGATAATGGTCTACTAAGGTCTCATGAGGTGGACGAGATACGCTCTATCTTCACATCTGACTATCCTTTAAACATCCGTATTGTGGATGCGATAGACGAATTCTTGGATGCCTTAAGAGGGGCAGTTGATCCTGAGAAAAAGAGAAAGATCATAGGAAGTACGTTTATTGATGTATTCCACAGGGAGGCAGCTATTATAAATGGGGCAAGATTCTTAGCCCAAGGCACTCTCTATCCGGATGTTATAGAGAGCCGTTCAGCTCGCGGAGCTCCATCTGCCACTATAAAGAGTCATCACAATGTAGGGGGACTGCCGGATGATCTTGGATTCGAATTGCTTGAACCACTAAAAGAACTCTTCAAAGACGAAGTAAGGCTCCTCGGTAAGGAATTGGGCCTGCCGGACAGGTTATTGACACGTCAGCCTTTTCCTGGTCCGGGGTTGGCTGTGCGTATACTCGGTGAGGTTACGAGGGAGAATTTGAGAATACTTCGCAGAGCAGACCTGATAGTACGGGAAGAGATGAGCCAATATAAAAGGTTCAAAGAGATATGGCAGTCTTTTGCAGTGCTTCTGCCGGTAAAGAGTGTCGGTGTGATGGGGGATGAGCGCACCTATGCCAATGTCATAGCGCTCAGGGTTGTAACAAGCCTTGATGGTATGACTGCAGATTGGGTCAATCTTCCTTATGAAGTTTTGGGGCGAATGTCTTCGAGGATCATAAATGAGGTAGATGGTGTTAATCGGGTTGTGTATGACATAACCTCAAAGCCACCTGGCACTATAGAATGGGAGTAGGGTAATTGCTCAGAATTCATCAGAATTCTGAGCAATTAAATGCAAAATGCAAAATAGAAGAAGAGATTTATCAAGATTGTTGCAGAAGTCAATAATGATGAACTCGTAAGAAGTCCATCATACTCCGTAACCGTCATTCGGCGGAAGCCGGAACCCAGTCTTTTCAAGTAGTTGAAGATTATCTGGGCTCCTCCCGGACTCGATCCGGGATCTACCGGAGTGACGGCTTTTTGCAAAGCCATCAATAATAACTGCGAGGGGTAAAGGAAGGTAGGGATTAAGGGAGGATCTGGAAGGATTTGTCAGAGAGGCATTTGAAGCATCATCTGATCACCCAATACTTATAGACAAGTTTCTTGAAGACGCAGTGGAAGTAGATGTTGATGCCGTATCTGATGGGGTAGATGTAGTAATAGGTGGGGTTATGGAGCATATCGAGGAGGCAGGGATCCACTCTGGGGATAGCGCTATGGTGCTTCCGGCCTATTCCTTGGACAATGGAATACTGGCTGAAATAAAGGACAAGACCAGGAGACTGGCAATAGAGCTTGAGGTGAAAGGGCTTCTAAATATTCAATATGCTGTAAAAGGTAGTGATATATATGTGTTGGAAGTAAATCCCAGGGGATCCAGGACCGTACCCTTTGTATCCAAGGCAACCGGGCTACCTCTGGCAAAGATTGCAACAAAGATAATGGTTGGCATGTCTCTCAGAGAACAGGGGATTACCGAGGATCCTGTCCCCAGACATTTTTCTGTTAAGGAATCAGTTTTACCTTTTGTTCGGTTCCCAGGAGTGGATACCGTGCTAGGCCCTGAGATGAAATCCACAGGTGAGGTGATGGGTATGGATTCTAACCTTGGTATGGCCTTTGCGAAAAGCCAGATAGGTGCAAGGCAGATGTTACCAAAGGAAGGCAATGTATTTATAAGTGTAAAGGATCATGATAAATATCCAATCATTAACATTGGCAGGCAATTTGCTGAGATGGGTTTTGAAATATTGTCAACCCCAGGGACAGCAAAGGCATTTATGGATCATGACATCCATGTTACATGTATGTCCAAGCTTGCCCAGGGTCGCCCAAATATCCTGGATTATATCAAGAATAGGGAAGTAGGCCTTTTGATAAACACCCCAAGTGGCCCAATACCCCGCCGTGACGAGGTAACCATTCGAAGCGCTGCAGTGGCCTATGGGATTCCTCTAGTCACAACCGTCTCCGGGGCTGCAGCAGTAGCTAAAGGCATAAAGGCGCTTAAGGATGGTTTTTTTGATGTGCGATCCCTTCAGGAGATATATTCTTCTGGACTAAATACTAAACAGGATAACTTAGCCCAAGTTTAACCCCATTCTGAAGACAACTACAGTGATATCGGGTAGTTGAAGCTGAATGAGCAAATTTATGGTCACTATATCTTTACATCTCAACCTTTGTATGCTTCAAGGGAACACTGGTAATT
>JAGGYK010000311.1 GCA_021162585.1 Deltaproteobacteria bacterium | reverse complement strand
GGCTCCATTTAAACTTTGTAGGGGGCACACTTGATCTTCCCGAATACAGCGGTGCTGCCTCACGGCTAGATTTCAAGTATGACCTTACTGACAGTGTGTCCCTAACCACCGGCCTGCTATGTTATCAACTCGTTTTCTTTAAACTGGCGTACACCTTCTAACCCTAGCCCAGCTCTTACCGAGGTATCTTAGAAGTGGGCATGGTTAAAAAAATCAGTGGGCCATTCTGATTTCTCGAGAACAATGAAACGCCTTGAGTCCGGAGTAACCACTTGCGAATAGAACTATCTTATAGTAATCGTTGTGTTCAATGAAGAAGTCATGCTGTGCTCAGTGTCTTTAGCGGTCATCTTTTAATGGGAGGGCAAAAATCGGGAATTTGGGCCTCAGGACTTGGACCTGATGCATGATTTTGACTTAATGTTAAGCACTGGAGGTTTACTGTGAGAAAGATCTTTACTTTCTTAACACAGATGACGTGGGGCATCATGGTTTTCCTAAGCTTGCTGCTGGTCGGATTGCCCATTCCAGCTCAAAGTATAGGGGCACAACTAGAGCAGGAAGGGGAACCAGTAGGTCAGGTCGTGTCTTCAGTTTTCTCTCAACAAGGCCCAGACGACCCGCAGGAACTGGAAGCCTTTATAGACGGGGTCATGGCTACTCAGATGGCAGCCTACCACGTACCTGGAGCGATTGTGGTGGTTGTCAAGGATGGGGAGATCTTCTTTGCCAAAGGTTACGGTTATGCCAACCTGGAAAACCGCACACCCTTCGATCCTGATAAGAGTATCATCCAAACCGGCTCACAAACCAAATTGATTACTGATACCGCTGTGATGCAGCTCGTCGAGCAAGGCAAGCTAGATCTCGACGCCAACGTCAACACATACCTCACTGATTTCAAAATTCCGGATACCTTTCCAAAACCCATCACGATAAGGCACTTATTGACCCACACAGCGGGATTTGAACTTAAGATTGATGGATATGCTCGCAGTGCCAAGCACATTCAGCTACTGGACAAGTGGTTGGAAAACAACATGCGTGGTAGGGTACGCCCGCCCGGTGAATTTGCTGCCTACACCAATTATGTGCCAGCTCTGGCAGGCTATATTGTCGAGCAGATCTCTGGCATGCCCTACGAGCAGTACATTGAGGAAAACATTTTCAAGCCACTGGGGATGCGCTACAGCACCGTGCGTCAACCAATACCTCCTGAGCTGGCCGCCAACATGGCTGTAGGCTACAAATACGTAAACGGTACCTACCAGCCACTGAAATTCGAGTATGTGCATATAGTTCCGTCGGCTGGTATGAGCGCGACTGCTACAGACATGGCCAAGTTTATGATAGCCCACCTTCAGGATGGGCGCTATGGTGATACGCGTATCCTGGAAGAAACCACAGCGCATGAAATGCATTGCCGGCAATTCACCCACGACCCGCGGGTGAGCGGCATGGCCTACGGCTTTTATGAGTCGTTACGTAACAACCAGCGGATCCTTATACACCGGGGCTATATGGCTGGCTTTAGCAGTATACTGGCATTGCTGCCCGAACATAACTGGGGCTTTTTCGTGGCATACAGCTGCGATGCCTATTGGGCCCGATACGATATACTACCCATATTTATCGACCATTACTATCCTGTTGAACCGTCCAGGCCAACACCTCTGCCAAACTTTCAACAACGCGTTAAACGTTTTACCGGTCGTTTTCTACCCACATCAGCCCAGTCTGTTTCGTTTCAAAAGATTGTGGCGCTCTCGTTCGCACTCGATGTGAGCGCCACCCAGGATGGCACCTTATTGACCCAATGGCGCAGGATAAGACCAAAGCAATGGGTTGAAGTAGAACCGTTAGTCTTCCAAGAGGTAAACGGCCAAGACACCATGATCTTCCACGAAGACGACCAAGGCCGTATCACTCACTTATTGTTCAATAATGAATCACCAATAGCCTTTATCAAATTGGCCTGGCATGAAACGAGCCGACTTCACCTGCCCTTGCTGGTTTTTTCAATGATGCTTTTCCTATCAGCGCTGGTGGTTTGGCCGATCAGCGCATTGCTCAAACGTCGGAATAACGAATCCCGCTCATTCCCTCTGGCTCGCTGGTTGGCCGGGGGGCTTAGTGCGCTGAATCTCCTGTTTCTGATTTGGATGAAAATCGTGCTGGGTAACTTTTCGCAACTTGTATACGGCGTTTCCTCTTCCTTGCGTGTCTTGTTGGCGCTGCCGCTGCTGATCGCAGTTCTGACGGCCATTGTACTGATCTTCACCCTGCTGGCGTGGAAGAATGGCTACTGGCGCCTTGCCGGACGCGTGCACTACACCCTTGTCACAGTAGCGGCTCTAATCTTCATCTGGCAATTAAACTACTGGAACCTGCTCTGATTCCTTTGTAATTGAAGCAATGAACCCAAACCTACAAAGTACAGTTACTGTTTTGACTGATTATTATATAAAGTGAGGCCATAAGAATGCATGATTCCTCTTTGGGAGCTTTAATCCTGGCCGCGGGGAAAGGCACACGGATGAGATCCTCGCTTCCAAAACCACTGATCCCTTTGGCGGGGAAGCCTATTATTTACTGCATTATTAAGGCACTTAAGCAGACTGGTGTGAACCATATAGCTATTGTTGTAGGCCATGGCGCAGATGAGATTAAAGGCGCATTGGGTAATAGATTTACCTATGTGATGCAAGAAGAGCAAAAAGGGACAGCCCATGCTGTTTTAGCAGCAAGTTCATTAATAGCAGAATACAAAGATGTATTGGTCTTTGTTGGAGATAGTCCATTAATAAGATCTGATACGATTCAGCTATTGATCGACTATCATTATCAAAGCCTGGCTGATTGTACATTTCTTACAGGAGACTTCCCAAGGACATTTCCTTATGCCCGTGTAGTTCGTGATACATCTGGAAAGGTGATTAAGTGTGTTGAAGAGCAATACGCATCACCAGAAGAAAGACGCTTAAATGAATACATGACCTCCCACTATATCTTTAATACCCATGTATTAATTGATTATGTGAAAAAGATAAAACCTGATCCTGTAACAGATGAATTTTATCTTACAGATATTATTGGGATGCTATTAAACGATGGTTTAAAGGTAGACACAGTAAAGGTAAAAGATTATAGAGAGCTAGTTGGCTTGAATACGCTTGATGATCTTGCATGGGCAGAAGGGATAATTCGAGACAGATATGTTTGATCTAGACAAACTCGTGGACAAAAGCAGATTAAAATTTGTTCAACGTTTTGGTGGCGAGCCCTTGTGTACAACTGCAGCCCCAGGAAGAATTAACATCATTGGT
Source organism: Deltaproteobacteria bacterium (assembly GCA_021162585.1). Lineage (GTDB taxonomy): Bacteria > Desulfobacterota > Desulfomonilia > UBA1062 > UBA1062 > JAGGYK01. The sequence goes on along the minus strand of JAGGYK010000311.1, from coordinate 4,554 downwards.
GAACACACTGATTATAATGGTGGTCTAGCCATGCCAGCTGCAATCGATCGTTGGATTCTTGTAAGCCTTCGGCCTCGGAGTGATAAACGCATCGTGGTGGAAAGTTTAGACTTTCAATCAGAATTAACCTTTGAGTTGGGAGGGCACTTTGAACCCTTTCAAAATTGGCAGCGCTATATAACTGGGGTGGTAGCTATATTTAATAGTTTATTTCCGCTATCTTATGGCCTTGAGGCAAGCATTGGTGGAAATATTCCAATTGGGTCCGGGCTGTCTTCTTCAGGGGCACTTGAAGTGGCACTAATGAATGCTTTCCGCAGCATATATAAGGTAGATCTGAAAGATCTGGAATTGATCAAACTCTGCAGCCGTGTTGACCATGAATTCTTGAATATCAAAAGTGGACTCTTAGATCAATTTGCATCACAATTTTCCCGCAGGGGATATTTTCTTGTTATCGATTTTTGTTCACTGAACTACCGGAGCTTTAAAGCTGATATGCAAGATTGGATATGGGTTGTAGTGGATTCTGGCATACATAGGGAGTTAGCTGGTAGTAAGTATATGGAACGTGTGGAGGAATGCAAGCAAGGCTTAAGATGTCTTAGGCAATCTGGACTGTCTATCAACCATTTTCGGGATATTACAGTCTCTCATCTAAAAAACTTTCCTCCCATACCATCAGAGCCATGGCGAAAGAGACTACGCCACGTTGTTAGTGAAAATCAGAGGGTTAGAGATGCTGAAGCATATTTGTCGAAAGGTGATTTTGAGTCCTTGGGTAAGATTTTGGTACAGTCTCATGAAAGCCTGAGGAGAGAATATGAGGTTAGTTGTAAGGAATTAGACTTTCTTGTAAATTCGGCTTTAGCGCATCCCGGCTGTGCTGGTGGTAGGATGATGGGGGGTGGATTTGGCGGATGCACATTGAATCTTATACGAAAAAAGGCAGCAACTGATTTTGCTGATAAGGTCAGCCAAGACTACCAGCAACAATTTGATCTGAATGCACAGGTATATCACTTTAATCTAGTGGATGGAGTAAAGGTATATGCTCAAAATCCAGTGAAATCTTAAGCAGATAATGAAAGATGAAGACTGCAAAGTACAAAATTCAAATTTATATGGCACGCACAAGCAGGCACTTTGCAATTAGTTGCTCGAAACCTCCAAGATTTTGGGCAATTACAAGTAAGGTCATTTGAATAAAGGGGGGTATTATGCTACAAAGATTCAGTACATGGAGGCAGATTATATATGCCAATGGGAGTGGGGGATTTGCTGCTCTTGATAACCTTTTTGGTGTCTATCTTGTATTCTTTTTCCTTCCGCCAAAAGAATCAGGGCTCTCAGAATTAATACATAATAAGCCTGTTATATTAGGGCTTACTGTCATGGGGATTATTATAATCTTTGGCCGCATAATTGATTCAATTGCTGATCCTGTTATAGCGAATTGGAGCGACAACTCAAAGGCAAAGATGGGGAGGCGAAAATTTTTTCTCGTCACAGGCTCACTTCCTTTTGCACTTATAGCTGCACTCCTATTTTTTCCGCCCTGCAGAATTGCTTGCACTACAAATGCTGTCTACCTTGCAGTAATACTTGGCCTTTATTTCTTTCTATATACCTATTTTATGACCCCGTATCTTGCCCTTATTCCTGAACTGAGCCATACACACAAAGATAGAATCAATATTGTGGTATATCAGGCCATCTTTTCTCTTCTGGGTGGAGGAATAGTACTGGTGGGAGTCCCTCTATTGTGGCAGTCTTTTCAGGGCACAGAAATATTCGGGGGGAGGAGTGCCCTTCAAGCAGCATTGGTAGCAGTGGCAATTATTGGTTTTATTTCAATGTTTATCTCAGGTCTGGTTATTGATGAAAAAAGATACACAAAAGGAGAACCTGCAAACGTAAAACTCTTTGAGTCTTTGAAGATGACGCTTAAAAATAGCACCTTTATCATATATCTGATACCTACCATACTATTCTGGTTTTCATTTAATATAATAAGGACAATCGTTGCTTATTACCCCATAGTTTTGCTGAATAAAGAAGCAGGATTCCAAACTATACTTATGGTAGCACTCTTTGGAGGTGCCATTTTATTCTTTGGTGTGATTAGTGTCTTATCCGGTAAGATTTCAAACAAGGCATTTATGCTTTTAGGGCTTCTATCATTTTCTGTCTTTATGAGCTTCACCTATGTAATAGATATGTTTGGTGAATACAAGGTCATAGCTGGGTTGGTTCATATGGCCCTACTCGGGATACCTGTAGCAATTCTACTGATTATTCCCAATGCTATTATATCAGACATCAGCGAGGTTGACGGTTATGAAACAGGGAAGAAGAGAGAAGCCATGTTTTTTGGTACTCAGGGGCTGTTTATGAAGATCAATTATGGCATTGCAGCAGCAATAGTGACCTATCTATTTGCAGCATTTGGTAAGGATGCAGCCAATCCAATGGGTGTTAAGCTGGCTGGTCCAGTAGCTGGGATATTTTGCCTTGTTGGCTTTTGTATATTTCTTTTCTATCCCCAGAAAGAAATAGAAAGAGAGCTAATCGAAATCAGAGAAGGTAAGTAAGAAGTTGAAACATAAAACCGCTATTATCATTGGAGCTGGTGATAGGGGGGGCATATATGCGTCTTACGCAACCAGGTATCCTGATCAGCTCAAGATTGTAGGTGTTGCAGAGCCTGTAAAGGAACGCAGGGAGCGGATTGCCACTGCACACAGGATCCCTTATCAAAATGTCTTCAGCACATGGGAGGATATTCTTAGTAAGCCCGTTATGGCTGATGGTGCAATCATCGCTACTCAGGATACCATGCACGTAGAACCTGTAGTAAGGGCAATGGAAGCTGGCTATCATGCATTACTGGAAAAACCAATGGCACTGACAGAACAAGGCTGTAATGCCATTATTAATGCCTCCCAGAAGACTGGTATGACCTTAAATGTTTGTCATGTGCTTCGCTATACCCAGTTTTTTTCTAAGGTGAAAGAATTAGTGTCAGATGGAATATTAGGGGACATCTATACCATCTACCATGCAGAAAATGTTTCTTATTATCATATGGCTCACTCTTATGTACGCGGGAATTGGAGGAACAGTAAAGAATCATCTCCTATGATTTTAGCAAAGTGCTGTCATGACATGGACCTTCTTTATTGGTTTGCAGAGAGCATGCCCAGGTATATCAGCTCATTTGGTGGGCTGCATAACTTTACCCCTCAAAAAGCGCCAAAGGGTGCTCCAAAGAGGTGTACGGATGGGTGTCCTGTTGCAGATGAATGCGAATATAACGCAATAGATACCTATCTTCATGGTATCCCAATTAAGCTTGGTGTCACAAAGACTGATTCTAGGGCCGCATCTATTGCAGTACGATTTATCATGAAATTTCCCCGTCTTGCCAAACTTGTGCCAGTAGTAAGAGATTATGTGGATTACAGAGGATGGCCTGTTTCTGTAATAACAGAGGATTTAACAAAAGAGGGTATAATGAAGGCTCTTAGAGAAGGCCCCTATGGGAGGTGTGTCTATCATTGTGATAACGACCAGGTAGACCACCAGGTGACAACTATAGAGTTTCATAATGGGATCACTGCAATGCTCCATATGCATGGCCTTTCAGAACAGGAGTGCCGAACTATTAGGATCGATGGTAGCAAGGCAACCCTTAGAGGAAAGTATGGTGGCGGCGGGCAGCTTGAAGTCCATGTCCACAGGACAGGCAAAAAGATTGTATATCCAATAAAGACTGATCTTATCGGACACTCTGAAGGTGATTGGGGCATTATGAAAAATTTTGTTAAGGTACTAAATGGAGGGAAAGGGCTGACCTCGGCAATAGACTCTTTGCAGAGCCATATAATGTGCTTTCGTGCCCACAGAGCCTGTGTTGAGAAAAGGGTTGTAGAGTTATAATCTTGCCAGAGGCTTATTGACGAAGGGCCAATGGGATAATCCGAAACCTTTGCAGAATACCCATATTGTCCTGCCTGAGGTGGGTAAGTTCGCTCCGGCAATAGAAAAAAAGTCCATCCTATTCCTGTGCTAAGCAACCTTTGCAATAAATATCCTCTGGTCTGGTACCATAAACAGAAGACAATCTTTCCTTAAATCGAGTAAGTCAACGTTTGAATTCAACCTCCGCTGTGGGCAATCGGCTGGAATGGATGATCAGACATTTATGCCCCCACTTTCCTATGCTGACTCCCTTATGTTCCCATCATTTTTCTTAACTCCCGCTTCAAGACTTTACCAACAGCGCTGGTGGGGAGGGAGGGTAAGGGGTCAGGTCTTCAAACTTCACTTAACACCTCCTTCTCAATACCCATCAACAGTCTTTTGTAAAATGATATTTTTGCTTTGCAGATATGAGATATGACATAGAGTGACATAGAGGGCACTGATATATTCAATCCTTAATGGACTTGACATGAACTATTACTATCCCGAATTAACACTTGTGTCAAATTTGAAGACCTGACCCCTTTTGTCCCGTTATCTTGTATACCGTGGTAAGGATATAGAGGC
>JAGGYK010000273.1 GCA_021162585.1 Deltaproteobacteria bacterium | reverse complement strand
TTGATAACCATTACTAATAACTCCTCATTATATCCGTTTTTCTCTTCAACTAAGATATCCTCCCCCATTACCTGCCTACTAAACCCCTTAACCGTCATCTGAAAAATACGACAACGCAAATTTCTCAACTACCGACAGACTTGCCCTTTCTTATTGTCTGTGTTAGGTGATGCATCTTAAAAATAAGTTTTAAAGGAGGTAAATCTTTGAGTTATAAATTTTCTATACATGATTATATACTTTTTTTGATAAGCTATGTTTTTTTCTTTTTATTCATAACACAGATCCAAGGGATATCCCTTGGAGTAGCTATATTATCGGAGATACCATCATGGATATATTTGATAACAGCTATATTCTTGAATGTTTGGGTAATCCCCATACCTGTAATACATCCGAAATCATTGCCCCCCCATAAAGGGCTTGAGGCTGAACAAATCCCAACGATAACCAGTCCGCCTATGGCGGAAAAGAAGAAAGGGAAAAAGCCATCTGTAAGCCTTACAGCAAAGCTTCAACAAGGGCTTGCCAAGACACATAAGGGATTTATAGGCAGGATTTCTGCTGTTTTTGCTCGTGGCAGTGTAATAGATGAAAAGATGTTATCAGAACTTGAGGAGACACTCCTTGGGACAGATATAGGAGTAAAGACTGCATACATGCTTTTTGAGCGGGTGGAAGAAAGAATAAAATCCGGCAGTGTAGACGATCCTAGTGCAGTTATGGATATAATTAAGGCTGAAGTGCTGGATATATTGAAAAAGAAGGAGAGCCCCCTTATCATACCAGATGATAGTAGGCCTTTTGTGATTATGGTAACAGGAGTAAACGGTTCAGGCAAAACCACTACTATAGCCAAGCTGGCAAGACGCTTTATAAATAATGGAATGTCAGTGATGTTGGTAGCTGGTGATACATTTCGTGCAGCAGCTGTTGAGCAATTGGAACACTGGGCATCAAGGGTAGGGGCGGATTTTTTAAAGGCCCACACTGGTGCTGATCCGTCCTCAGTGGCCTTTGATGGGCTCAATGCTGCTATATCAAGAAAAAGAGATGTGCTAATCATAGATACTGCAGGTCGCCTCCATACAAAGGTAGATCTTATGGAAGAACTCAAGAAGACTAAAAGGGTGCTTGGCAAAAGGCTTACAGGTGTCCCTCATGAGATATTGTTAATACTGGATGCCACTATTGGCCAGAATGCAATAGAACAGACAAGACAGTTTGATAAGGATTTAGGTGTTACCGGGATTGTGTTAACCAAACTTGACGGCTCTTCAAAGGGTGGGGTTATAGTAGGGATTGCCAATGAATTTGATATACCAATACGTTTTGTAGGTATTGGTGAGGATATGGATGATCTGCAACCCTTTAGTGCCCAAGTATTTGTAGATGCCCTTTTTCTTGACAAGTAGCCTATGGTCCCTAATATTAAAAACATGCTTAAGATAAATAAAGACAGGCTAAAGAAGATCCTCAATTCTATGAGATCAAAGACCTTGGCTGTAGTAGGAGATCTTATATTAGATGAGTACATATGGGGTGATGTACAACGGATATCGCCAGAAGCCCCTGTGCCTGTGGTAGATGTACAGAAAGAGAGTGTACAGTTAGGGGGAGCAGGAAATGTAGCCCAAAATTTGGTCAGTCTTGGGGCAAAGGTGATCCTAGGCGGGGTGGTGGGTGAAGATAATCCCGGACGGATTATGTTAGATCTTTTCAGACAGCAGGGTATTTCAAGTCCCCTAGTCCTTGTTGATCCTGAGAGGGACACGAGTGTAAAGACCCGCATCATTGCCCATACACAACAAGTGGTGAGAATAGACAAGGAGGTGAGAAGCCTTATTCCCGATGATGTTCGGGATCGATTGATTAATTTGTTTAAAGGCAGTATAAACAGTATTGATGCTGTGATTATATCGGATTATGGTAAAGGTGTTGTAGATAAAAAACTGATCGGAAAAGTGGTAAATCTGGCTAGCAAGAATAGTCTATTGGTTAGCGTAGATCCCAAGGAAAGAAACTTCCCTTTTTATAGAAGGGTGGGCCTTATAACTCCAAATATAAAGGAATTAAGTTATGGCGCCTCGATACCTATAAAAGAAGACGCTGACGTTATAGCAGCTGCACGCAAGGTCAAGTCTTTACTTGATTGCGGGATGGTATTGACCACAAGGGGAGAGAAAGGGATGAGCCTATTGGATACAGATGATAAAATTATCCACATACCCACATCCGCTAAAGCTGTCTATGATGTAACCGGTGCAGGGGATACAGTAATAGCGTGTTTTACGTTGGCACTTGTATCAGGGGCATCGTCTATAGAGGCGGCTATGATTTCAAATATTGCAGCTGGCCTGGTCGTGGCTGAGGTTGGTACTGCAAGTGTGGCCAGGGACAGGCTAGCCCAGGAGTGCATGGAGGGCCTTATTGGGTAAAATACACATACCTGATGATGTTATGTTATTTTGCAGCCTTATTTTCAGGGATGAAGCGTTTAAAGATAATGCCACTAGTTTACTTAAAGAACGCTTTGGTGAGGTGGTGTTTCATTCAAAACCCTTTGCGTTTGACTTCACCCGGTACTATGAAGAGGAATTGGGTCGGCCCCTATACAGGACTATACTTGCCTTTGCGAAGTTGGCACCAAGGGATTCACTTGTAGAGGTAAAGATTATAACAAACCTAATTGAAGCAGAACTTGCAGATAAGGGAAGACGAAGGTTAAATCTGGATCCTGGAATACTAACTCAAGAGAATATATGTCTTGCTACTACAAAGCCATATAGTCATCGTATATATTTGGGAGGTGGTATCTGGGCAGATCTCACACTTATGTATAAAGATAGCACATATTGTCCATTGAGGTGGACATATCCAGATTATAGATCAGAGGAAATGATAAATGTGTTTAATTTTCTCAGGCGCTTATACAAGGAGAAGATTAGATGCTTAAAAGCATGACAGGTTTTGGACAGGCAGATGGGGGTGGGTGGTTTGTTGAGATAAAAGGTATTAATCATCGTTATAGGGATATCCATATAAGGTTACCAAGAAACTTTGGGCCCCTAGAGATACTTGTCAGTGAGATGGCAGCAAGTGTAATTAACAGAGGAAGGGTTGATATATTTATAACAAAAAGGGATGATATTAATATAGAAAGTATATCTGATATAAACTGGGAGACGGCCCAGCACTATTATGAAAGATTAACTACTATGGCAAACCGCTTTGGTGGGGAGGTTTGTTTTAGAGATATCATGTGGATCCCTGGGGTATTAGCTCCGGAGAATCAAGACCTTAATAAGGTATGGAGCTTATTAAAGGGGATTGTAGAAGAAGCAATAAAGATATTTATAGACTCAAAACAGGCAGAAGGCGAACGCTTAAAAAAAGATATATTTCAGAGATTAAATATCCTTTCAGATATATTGACTGAGATGAAGGCCATCTCAAGAGATATGCCTGAGCTCTGTAGTAAGAGGTTATCTTCTAATATACATATATTACTTGAGGATAGCACTATACCGGTTGATGATGTACGGGTAGCTCAAGAAGTAGCTTTAATATCTGAAAAATGTGATATTACAGAAGAATTGGTAAGGTTGGAAAGTCACCTTGATATATTTAGGGGCGTTATTAATGGTAGGGAGAGTCCTGTGGGTAGGCGTTTGGATTTTATACTGCAAGAGATAAATAGAGAGGTTAATACCATAGGGTCAAAGTCCCAAATAGCTGCATTGAGTCATCTTGTAATTGATGCCAAGGCTGAGGTAGAAAAGATACGTGAGCAGGTGGCCAATATTGAATAGGCATATAAGTCCGCCAAAGGCGAAACGGTGTATAAGACGGATAAGTATAAGAAAGGAGTGGATGTATGAGTAAACGCGAAGATAGGCTTCTTAACATTGGGTTCAATAATGGAGTTGTTATATCCAGGATTATTGCTATTGTAAATCCCACATCGTCGCCAATGAAACGCCTAAAAGAGGAGGCCAGACAAAAGGGTCTGCTTATAGATGCTACCCAGGGCAGAAGGACAAGATCCATTATAATTACTGATAGTTCGCATGTTATCCTTTCTGCAATACAGGCAGAAACCATTACACATCGATTTTCAAATGATAGCTCATTTAAGGGTAGAGAGGGACTTAAGGGGTAAGGTTTAGGGTTAATAGAGCATAGAACAAGTATCAAGGAGTAGGCCAAAGGTGCGGATATTTATCTCAGGTCCCTCTGGGGTGGGTAAGTCTACTATAATAAGAGAACTTCTAAAAAGGAATAAAGACCTTATCCTTTCTGTGTCATATACCACCAGACCCCCTAGACCTAGAGAAGTAGACGGTAAGGACTACTTCTTTATCTCAAGGCAGGCCTTTAAAGACATGCAGCAAAAGCAAATGTTCTTGGAATGTGCCTGTGTCCATGATCATCTGTATGGTACATCTCTGCCCTGGGTTAAGACCAAAGAAGATCAAGGTTTTAGCGTCCTGTTTGATATAGATGTCCAGGGAGTGATGATGGTAAAAAAGAGTAGTGATATAGGGTGTTTTATATTTATTGTGCCTCCAAGCCTTGAGGAACTCTCGAAACGTCTACAGAAAAGAGGGACTGAAGCATCTAAGGATTTTACTCTCAGGTTAAAGAATGCAACCACAGAACTTGGGTACTGGGAAAACTATGATTATATTGTAGTTAATGATAAACTGGAAAGGGCCATAGATGATGCCCAATCTATCATAAATGCATACAGATGTTCCAGGAAACAGGCGATTAAAGGATTAAAATGGTTGCGCGAGATCGGATAGCCTTTGCCCTTGATGTAGAGGACTTTAGCTCAGCAAGGTGGTGGGCCCATACCCTCAAAGGATATGTAGGGTATTTTAAGATAGGGCCTGAACTCTTTATCTCAGCAGGGCCTGATGTAGTAAGGGAGATAAAGTCGGAAGGGTTTAAGTGCTTCCTTGATCTCAAATTTCATGATATCCCTAACACAGTATCAGGCGCTGTCAGATCAGCTGTTAGATTGGGTGTGGATATCATGACTATTCATTTATTGGGTGGCAGGGATATGATAAAGGCCGCTGTAGACTCAGCTAAAAAAGAGGCCATGGCCCTGAGTAGACCCACGCCAAAGATAGTTGGCGTTACTGTATTGACATCCCTTGATGAGGATGACCTAAGTGATGTGGGGATAAACAGACCTCTTAAGGATGAGGAGATATCCTTGGTCAGATTGGCCATTAGCTGTGGTATAGATGGGGTTGTATGTTCACCAATGGATATTGGATATATAAGGCCTTTTATACCGGGTGGATTTGTTGTGATAACCCCTGGCATTCGACCTTCCTGGGCTACAAAAGGCGATCAGGCCAGGATTGCTACCCCAAGGGGGGCTATAAAAGAGGGGGCAGACCTTTTGGTTATAGGGAGGCCCATACGAGATGCTTCAGACCCTGCCCGGGCCATAGAGAAGATTATAGAAGAAATAACGTAAGCCGTTAACGATCAGCAATACCGACATGTTGAACGTGTAAACATTAGCTGAGGCTTACGACTTTTTAAATCTCCATGATTTCTTTTTCTTTATCCAAGAGTAGGTTATCTATCTTTTTTATAAAATTGTTAGTGATTTCTTGTACGTCATCTAAACTTTTTTTAAGTTCGTCTTTATTGATCTTTTTAGCCTGCTCAGTATCTTTTAACAGGTTGTTTGTATTGCGCCTATGTTTTCTTATTTCTATCCTAAAGTCCTCTCCTAACCTTTTGACCACCTTAACTAGATCTTTCCTGCGCTCTTCTGTTAGGGGAGGGATAGGTATTCTAATGATCTTCCCATCATTAGCCGGCGTAAGCCCCAGGTCAGACTTAAGGACTGCCTTTTCTATGGCAGAGGTGGCACCCTTATCCCATGGCTGGATAGTAATCAATCTAGGCTCAGGAGTAGCCAGTGTGGCCAGCTGGTTAAGTGGTGTTAGTGTCCCATAATAATCTACCATGATACCCTCTAAAATCCCAATAGATGCCCTACCTGTCCTTATCTTTACCAGAGAACGCATCAGGGCATCTATAGTTTTTTCCATATCCTTTTTAAGTTCATCCATTATGTTCTTTATCATGGACAGATCTCCTCCTTACAATAGATCCTATGGCCTCATCTTTAATGGCCTTTTTTAAGGTTTTAGGATCACTTATATTTATGACTCGAATCTCCAGATTGTTATCACGGCAGAGGCTTATAGCTGTAGCATCCATAAACTTAAGATCTTTAGCCAAGGCTTGATCGTAGTCAATTTCTTTAAAAAGTATGGCATCAGAGGATACCTCCGGATCTTTATTGTATATACCATCTACCCTGGTAGCCTTAATTAAGACATCGGCCCCTATCTCCATGGCCCTTAGCGCAGCAGCTGTATCTGTAGTAAAAAATGGATTGCCGGTGCCTCCGGCAAATATCACCAGCCTGCCTTTTTCCAGGTGCTTAATAGCTCGTCTCCTTATAAAGGGTTCTGCTATTCCCTTCATCTCAATGGCGCTCAATGTCCTGCATGGTGATCCTAGGGCATCTAGAGTCCCCTGCAGGGCTAGGGCATTTATAACAGTAGCTAACATGCCCATATAATCAGCATATACTTGATCTACAAATTTTGGACTGGATAGCCCTCGAAATATATTCCCTCCCCCAATAACAACACCTATCTGCGTCCCTGTTTCATGAACTTCCTTTACGCTTAGGGCTATGGAAGAAAGGGTCTCATGGTCAATGCCATGCCCTAGTTTGCCTGCAAGGGCCTCTCCACTTAATTTAAGGAGGATCCGCTTATATCCTTCTATATCTCTTCTCCTAACTGATACCTTACAAAACGTCTTATTATACACTTCTCTCCTGTCTTCCCAATCAGTTCATTGAGGTATTGCTCTATATTAATATCTGGATTTTTTACAAAAGGTTGTTCAAGGAGACAATATTCACTAAAAAACTTATTTAATCGTCCTTTTACTATTTTCTCTATCACCTTTTCAGGCTTTCCTGTTCTAATAGCTTGCTCTCGTAAGATTTCTTTTTCCTTTTCCAGGACCTCAGGGGGGACGTCTTCTCTTCTAATCCAGCTCGGACTGCTTGCAGTAATATGCATGGCTATATCTTTGCCAAAACCTTGGAAGTCTTCTGATTTAGCTACAAAGTCAGTTTCACAGTTGACCTCTACCAACACACCAATCTTGCCACCCATATGGACATAGGAAACAACTGCCCCCTGTGATGTGACCCTCCCAGCTCGCTTTTCAGCAGTAGCTATACCTTTCTTTCTTAGTAATTCTATGGCCTTGTCAAAATTACCCTTGCATTCTTCAAGGGCCTTTTTACAATCCATCATTCCTACACCAGTTTTTTCTCTTAATGCCTTTACATCTGCTGCTGATATACTCACCCTATACCTCCAGATACTATAATCATTGTTTCTTTTTATCTTCTGTTATATCTTCTTTATCTTCAGTTACTTCTTCTTTATCTCCTGCATCTTTCTTCTCATCTGCTATATCTTCTTGGACTGATGAGTCGCTCTCTTTTATTATTACCTCAATATCCTCATCGATCTCTTTACCAAGAAAGGCCTCAGTAGCCTCAGGTGTTTCTATGGAAGGAGCTTGCCCTTCTATTGGGATTTCTTCCTCTTTGGCCTCTGTTTGTAACATCTCTTCATAGATGGCATTCCCCTCCAGGCATGAATCTGCAATCTTTGATGTAAACAATTTGATTGCACGAATAGCGTCATCATTACCTGGTATTACATAATCTATCATACCAGGATCGCAGTTTGTATCTACAATAGCAACAATAGGGATACCCAATTTTTTAGCCTCTCTTACTGCTATATATTCCTTGGACGGGTCTACAATATATACAGCATCCGGGAGACGTTCCATATCCTTAATTCCGGTTAAGGCCCTGTCCAACTTGATTTTAGTTCTCTTCATGTGGAGTTGTTCCTTTTTTGGATAGTTTTCAATGGTGCCATTATCAATAATAGTCTCTAGCCATTTAAGTCGTTCAATGCTTTTCTTTATGGTAGAAAAATTAGTAAGTGTTCCTCCCAACCATCTGTAATTCACATAATAGGCCTTGGCCCTGCCCGCCTCTTCTTCTATGCTATCCTGGGCCTGTTTTTTTGTGCCAACCATAAGAAGTTTGCCTCCATCAGCTGTTGTATCTCTGATAAAATTACATGCTATATCAAAGAGCTTTACAGTCTTTTGGAGGTCTATAATATGAATACCATTTCTAGCTCCAAATATATAGGGCTTCATCTTGGGATTCCATCTAGGAGTCTGATGCCCAAAATGGACTCCTGCTTCTAAGAGTTGTTTCATAGTAACTCTTGACATTTAACCCCCCCTTTCGGTTTATCCTCCGTTCCTGGCAAGATCATCCCTGTTTTTCAGGGACACCCCGACCTTACACTATAAGGAACGTGTGTTTTGTGGTGAGCCTTCTATCATACAAGATTCTTGCTTTCAAGGGTTAATACTATTAGATGTAGAAAACTTGGGGGGTAGATGCGGGACACCCTATAGTAAGCAAGTCAAGTGCAAATTTAATAAATTTAATTGGTAATAAAATTAATTAGATACAGATAAGACCTTTTTCAGAACGAAGAAATCCAAGATCCTTAGAGTGGCAGGATCAG
>JAGGYK010000168.1 GCA_021162585.1 Deltaproteobacteria bacterium | reverse complement strand
TGGATTATTAACAATATACTTAACTATACTAAACAATGATTCTTCTTTTCTTACGATGTGATCATAAAAATTCTTTTGCCATAACGGGCTAACTGCATGCAATTCATTTGTGACCCTTGCTGTATAACGCTTGAATGTTGAAACCCAAGCCTGAAGACTCTTTTGGTAATCATCACTTAGCGAGAGCAGGATATGTAAGTGGTCTGGCATAATGCAGTAACAAAACAGTTTTATTTCCTTATTAGTTTTCCGAAATTCCAGTTCATCCGAGATGATTCTGGCTATACTGGGATTCAAAAAGTAGGATTGTTTGTTTGCAGTGCAGATGGTTATAAAATACATAAAGGCGCTGTTCGTATAATCGAAATTACTTAGATGAGTCTGTTTTCTATTTCTAATCTTAGAATCCATATTTCAATTTTAGCATGATTTCCTTTTAAAAAATATTTTATTGATAGGCGGATGGTGCGTTCGGGGAACGCACCCTACATTGGGGGATGGTTGTACTCTTGTGATTGTGCGTTTAGAGCGGATGGTGCTTGCCAATACGTTGTAGGGCCCGTTCCCTTAAGCAGGCCGATGATGCTCGCAATGACAGATGATCAAGTCCGTTCCATAAAACATAGCCCTCCTCACAAAAGAGAAGAACCCTGCCTCAAAGCCAGTATCACCACAGCAATTAAGCAGGAAATGGAAAACATATTCAAGTCTTTTTTCTGGCTATCTAACAAAATCTCACTCGACCAGAGAAATACCACCATACCACCTGCCACAGTACCCAGATGCCAGAGCTTTACCTGCTCCATAGGTAAGAATGGGATACTAACGACCAAAAGCAAGATCAGATAATCAAGAGGGGTTGTCTCTAAGAATCTTAAACGGGTTACTATAAGATAGACTAATGCACAAGCAGCAAGACTCCCCCAAAAGATATAATGAAAAAATTGTTGCGAAAATGGTAGTCCAAAAAGATTAGTCTCTTGAGAATTTAATAGAAGAAACATTACAAGGACATACGATGTTACTCTAAAAAAGACCTTAAAAACGAGCTTATTGATATAAAAGGTAGCTATTGTAACCAGGAGCATAATTAATATTAATATATTCCATTCTGCGACCCTTAAAGGGGAAGAGACAGCGAGCCATATCAAACCCAAAGGCAGGGTGATCTTTATGTAATTTAAGGAAAAACTTTCTAATGAATAGATAACCTTCTTGCGTATGTATTTATTCCACCACTTCTCTGTTATCAACCCTTTGTTGAACCTCCAGCCCACCCGATGGATTAAATAGAAAGAAATCAAAACTGCTATCGTAAAAGAAGAGTAGGTCAAGATAATCCAGAGCTCTGTATAATACCTGAATTGAATACTCAAAAGGCACATCAGGGCCTGAACAAGATAGATCATGACCACTGCATCTTTTTGTGACAACCCGATTCTCAGCAATTGGTAGTGAAAGTGTTTTGTATCTGCCTTAAAAGGGCTCCCCCCCTGCATAATCCTCTCTCCCATGACAGTAAGCGTATCCATAATGGGAAGCCCTAATATTATTAAAGGAAGCGTCCTTGCAATCGCAGTACTTTGAGACTGGGTTAAATATATGCAAAGCACAGCAGCACTAAAACCCAGGAATTGAGAACCAGTATCTCCCATAAATACAGCAGCAGGAAAGGAATTATACCTTAAAAAAGCCAAAAGTGCACCGACTATCCCTAAACAACAAACCATTATAGAGCTACTGCCATCCAGATAGGCAAGCAACGCCAAAGATAAAAATATGAATACGCATAACCCGCCTGCCAGTCCATCAAGCCCATCAGCTAAATTGATTGCATTTGTGATGCCTAAAATAAAGAAAAAGGTCAAAGGAAGGGCCAGGTAATAAGGTAAGATAATTTCTCCTGATGTCCACACACCTAAATTGATTATAAAGACGTGCCCCATAGCCATGGTTACACCAGCAGCCAATACCTGCCCCAGCAGCTTCTTCTTATAACTCAGGCCAATCAGATCATCTAAAAAGCCAAAGATAAGCAGTATCACCACTCCACTCAGAAATGCCCTGAACTCATCTGCCATTGGAACCCAGATCCAGATCGGGACTACAGCGCCTATAACTATCCCTACCCCTCCAATCCTGGGAATCAGCCCTTTGTGAATCTTACGAGAATCAGGGATATCCACCAGATTCACACGCCTGGCCAACCTGGATAGGGGCGGGATCAGCACCACTGTGATATAAAACGAAATCAGTATTGAAAAGAGATAGATCATGGTAGACCAACAGTCGATAGTTGTAAATCGATAGTCAATAGTGGGAAAGAGGAAAAAAGTTTTAGGTTTTGAGTTTTAGGTTTTGGGTTCAAAGTTTCCCCTCTGATATCTTTAATCGTTGATTTTACAATTCTAGTCAAGATATTGGTAATAGAATCTATTCCACTCAAAACTCAGCACCTCTATTGTTCTAAGTTCTATGTTCTATGTTCTATGTTCAATGTTCTATGTTCTATGTTCTATGTTCAATGTTCTATGTTCTATGTTCTATGTTCAATGTTGTTGAAATTTTTGCCTTTAGCCTCTTGTTCACCAAAAACCCAAAACTTCTTTTACTATTCACTTTTCATTTAACCCAAAACTCAACACCCAAAACTAATTTGTATTTATTC
This sequence comes from Deltaproteobacteria bacterium, assembly GCA_021162585.1. Taxonomy (GTDB): domain Bacteria; phylum Desulfobacterota; class Desulfomonilia; order UBA1062; family UBA1062; genus JAGGYK01. Next base: position 2,120 of record JAGGYK010000168.1, on the reverse strand, counting down.
CCCTTTTTGACTATCGACTTACGACTATCGACTGTCGACTGTCTCCCTCCCCGGGATAAACTCCGTAAGCACCGGCATAATCTCTTGTGTAAATTCAGTAAGCCTATTATCTGCATCATGAAGGTCTTCAAATTTATACACAGGGGTAGTAAGGCGAACAAGTGCGCCATCGGTCCTCTGTTTGGTCAGTGCATCCCAGAATGCAAAGATCTTAAGCTGATAGGCATTGGTAAGGATGCGCCCCCTCTGAAGAAAAAAATAGTAAGAAAGCTGCCTTTGATCCCATTTCTCCATGAATGCTCGATTAACCTTTATAGAGCCACCAAAATATCCCGGGGCAGAAAGACTGGTAGCGCCTGCCTCCTTGAAGATCCAACCACCCCCTGGCAGACATGTAGCAGGGCTGTGAATGGATTCTCCCTTTCGCTGACTTTCATAATAGGCAACATAGAAGTTGACATTCTTGCCTTTAGGATCTCGATAGTCAATAATCACATAGTCACTTAAATCCAATTCATCTATATACATCTGTTCCATGGGTTCACGTGTCCCCTTCCACTTTCCCACCTCAAGCGGGAATTGAGAAAGAGACCTTGTGATGGGTATATTCTCGCGGAAATTGACACCCTGAGACAAAGCTATGGTGGCGCCCATTAATATAACAGCCACAATGAACTGACACCAAGTTGCAATTAAGTCATTGCGATGAGCCCGTTGTGCTGAGGTGGACAATCTCAGCCCTGGACTGCTCTGTCCCCCCGGCAAGTCTTTATCATTATGTAATGCCCTGCCCTTAAACCTGATTTTAGAAAGCGCCCACATCTCAACAAAGAGTACAGCTAAGGAGAACATAAATATAAACCATCCGGAAAAACCATGGAAAAAGCCTTCAGCCACCTTAGGCGACCATGCTTCATAGAGGATACCTGTTATGGCTATGCGCAGGCTGTTTGAAAAAATGGCTATAGGTATTGTGGAGATCACAAGTATGGCACGTTTCCAAAAGGCAGCCTTGAAAAAATATGCTACAAGGAACCCCAAAATAACAAGCGAGATAAGATAACGAAGCCCACTGCATGCCTCAACCACCTGAAGCTGGGTAGAACCCAAATCAATTACATTCCCTTCCTGATAGACTGACATGCCATAGAGCTGCATCATTGCCACACCAAGTTTTGAGGAGACAAGCTGAAGTTTAACCGAAATCTTGCCGTGAATAAAATAAGGCAGAGGAAACATGGTCAAGATCATGATAAGTGCAAAGGAGATGGTCTTGATTTTTTTCCACCCAAAATGCAGCCAGCAAAGGCCAACAACTGTCAGCCAGAATGACATATATAACGTAAAATATTCTCCCCCCAACTCGCCGATCCAGAAAAATACAATCCCCAGGCCCAGGGGAAACAAGCCTGCCCAGGAGGGCCGTGAGGGCACCTCCAGCAGCCTTTGCCTTTTATCCCATATAAGGTAGGCGATCACAAAAGGCATGAGATAGCAGTAGCTGTAATCAGCCCTTCCCCACCCTGAGATCAGAACAGTAAAGGTAGACCAATACAACCCGAGGATCAAAAGCCCATAAAGAGCAACTTTGATCCAGCTCGCAGCTCTAGACATTGATAGAGTTTTCAAGTTATTTTCCTCCAAGACATGATTGATTTTATTAATGTTCAAAGTTCTAAGTTCTATGTTCAAGGTTCAAAGTTGTTGAAATTTTTGCCTTTAGCCCTTTGTTAACCCAACACTTCTTTCACTATTCACTGGTAGGCAGGCGTGGCAATCCCATTGGTTGCAGACCACTTTGAGATTGCTTCGCCTGCCTGTGCCTCGGCAGACAGGTCGCTTAAGCTCCTCGCAATGACAGTATGGATATTATGTTCCGCAATGACATGGCAAGGCCCGATGAGGGCAAAAGGCCCCTACATTTCCCATAAACTTAAAACTTTGTCCCGTCCACCATCCACCGTTTCCCACGAACATTGAACTGTTTTTAACATTGAACCTTGAACATAGAACATTGAACTGTTTTTTAACATAGAACATTGAACCTTGAACATAGAACATTTGATGTATAACCCAAAACCCAAAATTTCTTTTACTGTTCACTATTCACTGTTTAATAT
>JAGGYK010000106.1 GCA_021162585.1 Deltaproteobacteria bacterium | reverse complement strand
GGTCAGTTATTAGGGCTTTATATGAAAATAGGGGTCAGGGATCAGGGGCCGGGGGTCAGTTTGAGACGGGGGAGACAGCGGACTGGGATGTTGTTTTGTTTTCATCCTTCAGTGTTTCCGACAGGACATGGGGGCTATATGAAAATAGGCACAAAGCTTTGTAGGGGCCTTTTGCCCTCATCGGCCCGCTTAAGGGAACGGGCCCTACTTTGTGATACGTTCATTTTCATACTTGGTTGTGCCCGACAGGACATGATGGTTTATAGAGATCTTGTCCCCTGATCCCTGTGAACTGTTACGTGTTTAGAAATAAAGATACAATTGAGAGCTGAGACTGCCAAGGTTTAAGTATATGATCTCTACTCCACCTTAAGGCTTCTCATCCTATTTATAGTAGCTGCTATTTCAAATATCCTGGGGGTAGCACAATCAGCTGGTTTAAAAGGAAATATATAATCAAGACCCTTTTGTGCTATAATATCCATTATTTCCTTGAGCCCTTGAGAGAGGCTTATCCCTTTTTTGGCATAGGTTATCGCATAATAATATATGATCTCTCCTATAGCCCTTGTTTGAGAGTTATCCACGATCTGTTCAACAAAGGAGATGTCTATATCTGTTGTTCCAAATACGATTTTCTTTAAACCTTTTGCACCTATCTTTACTTCCCGTTTGCCTCTGCTGGGATCAAAACTAGAGGGTAGGGGTATTCTATTGGGAATTGGGCCAAAATGTTTTTCTCCTTCATGCACGCGATAACTTTTGAATTTATCTACAATCCCTTTCGCCTTATTTGTAACATCACATAATAAATAATTATCCATTACAAGGGTAGTATCAGCAACATCAAAATAATCTCCAGATCCTCCCATTATCAGGACAGTAGAGCATCCAAGATCATTATAAAGTTCTTTCACCTTATCTACAAACGGGGTTATGGGCTCTTTGGCCTTTGGTACAAGGGCCTGCATACGCTCATCCCTGATCATAAAATTGGTAGCAGAAGTGTCCTCGTCAATAAGAAGCAGTCGAGAGCCAACCTCCAGGGCCTCCATTATGTTTGCTGCCTGTGATGTAGATCCGGATGCATTCTCTGTAGAAAAGTTTGTAGTGGTTCTGTGGCCAGGGAGATTATTAATAAATGGTGATATATCTACATTTTCTACATATCTTCCATCCTCAGCCCTAATCTTTACCGCATCCTCTCTTGTAACCACCAGATCTCTTCCATCCCCTAAAATATGATTATAGACGCCGCGTTCTATGGCCCGCAAAAATGTTGACTTTCCATGAAATCCGCCACCTGCAATAAGGGTTACCCCTTCTTTTATGCCTGCACCTGCAATCTTTCCATGATTTATGGTATCCATTTCAATGTATAGGTTTGCAGGGGAAATAAACTTGATAGCAATATCATCTGACATAGGTCTATCATCTATCCCTGATCTTCTAGGAAGGATAGAACCGTCTGCAATAAATGCAACAAGGCCTTTTTTGCGTAGCTGCTCTCTAATATAGTCTTGATCCTCGGCTATCTCTACATGATTTTTTATAGCTAATTTATCGATGTTTTTGTAATATAAAGAACAGGACACTATCTCGGGAATCTCTTTGAAAAACATCTCTGTTGCCTGATATGCAAGGATGGATCTGCCATGTGCAGGCAATCCCATGAAGAACCGCACCTCTAGTATGTCTTTATTGAGCAGGCAAGATGTCCTCTCCAGTATTTCCTGTCCAGGTCTATCTATAGATATCTGTCCGCTCTTTCCAGTACCCCTATTCCCCTTTGCAATATCTTTTATGGCCTTAGAAAATGTCCTGGTAATGAAGTCTTGCGACGCTATCTGTCTGCTTTTGTTTGAAAACAGATATGAAGGAAACCCTGATCTTTCCAGGCTTACATGGATCCTGATTTTTGATGGTGCAGCAAAAGGATCTCCCTGCACATGATCGATGTACAGCTCGAACCCGGGAAATCCGTATCTTCCCTCTATGTCTTTGTATGCCTTATAACCTTTGTGATCTATACGAGAGAGCTTTTCTTTAAGTCTATTCATAAAAACTGCTCAACTTCTCCTTATTTTCATCATCTCAGTACATATACACATTTTTGTATACATTTTAAGCAAGTGACATCTATAATTAATTGTATTAATAGTAAACAGTAAAGTGAAGCCTATAATTTCAGGGTAAGAAGTCAAGGAAATAATTATGGGGTATCAGTACATAGATCATACTGCAGACCTAGGCATCAAGGTAACCTCCCCAGATATAAAGGGCTTGTTTGAAGAGGCTGCTCTCGCGGTCGTAAAAATCATGGGCGGGGCGGCCAAACATAAAAAGATATCTCTATCCGTTACCGTTGATGGCCTAGATAGGGTAGATACGCTCGTTAGGTGGCTGCAAGAGATTATATACTTGATAGCTGTAAAAGATATACGAATTGCTGACTTAGAGATCACGTATATAGACGATACCAGGCTAGAGGCCCTGGTAAAAGGTATATATAGTCACTCAGGGCTCTCTACGGAAATAAAAGCCGTCACCTACCATAACCTTGAAATAAAAAAAAGACATGACAACCTATATGAGGTAGCAATAATATTTGATACATAAAAAGAAGCGCTTGTCTGAAATGGCTAATACTATTTAGTTTAATTGGTTATATTGGTTTTATTAGTTTGATTGGTTTATGTGAAGACAGGCACAAAGTTTAACGGCCCGCTTAAGGGAAACGGGCACTACAGGGATAGAATTTGTATAAAAATGTCCTATTTTCATGCCTGGTTATGCCTGTTGCGCAGGCGTGGAGGATAAGATGGAAGCATTAAAGATTGAACGTATTGATCCATATAGATTGAAAATATTTAAGACTCCCCCCATGCGTACATGGGGGATTGTATATGCAAATAAAGTTATAGAGGCTGGATTGGAAAAGGACGAGGCCCTAAAACAGGTGGCAAATGTAGCATGCTTACCTGGAATAATTGGTCCTTCAATAGCAATGCCTGATATACACTGGGGATATGGCTTTCCTATAGGGGGTGTGGCAGCATTTTCCCTTCAAGATGGCGTGATTTCTCCAGGAGGAGTGGGGTATGACATAAACTGTGGAATACGCTGCATCTGTACAGGCCTATCAATAGAGGAAATCCTTCCAATAAAGGAAAAACTGCTTGGAGAAGTTTTCCATCGGGTGCCTGCTGGATTGGGTGCCAGACACAAGAGATTCAAACTCTCTCAGAAAGAGTTGAAGGAGATTATGATAAAAGGAGCCTTATGGGCTGTAAAGAAAGGCTTTGGCACATATGATGACCTGGAGGCACATGAGGACTATGGCTCTATCCCTGGTGCAGATCCTGATATGGTCTCTGGTAGGGCCTGTGAGAGAGGTCTTCCTGAAGTAGGGACACTTGGTTCGGGGAATCATTTCATAGAGATCGATGTAGTAGACAAGATTATGGACAAAAAGATAGCGAGAATGTTTTCTCTGTTTAAAGATCAGATCCTTATACAAGTGCACACTGGATCCAGGGGGTTTGGTCATCAGATATGTGACGATTATATACGTATTATGCTCTCTGCTGGATCGCGCTATAACATCTACCTGCCGGATCGACAGCTTGCTTGCGCCCCGATAGATACCAAGGAAGCGAAATCTTATCTTGGTGCCATGGCAGCAGCGGCAAACTTTGCCTTTGCCAATAGAGAGATGATCACCTACCTTATCAGAGAAACCTTTGAAGATCTCTTTGGAAAGAGCTGGGAGAACCTAGGGTTGAGGCTTTTATATGACTGTTGCCATAACATTGCAAAGATAGAAAGCATACCATGGAAAGGTAAAAGTATAGAGGCATGCATTCATAGGAAAGGGGCAACAAGGGCATTACCATCAGGGGATGCAAGACTTCCACTAAGGTTTAAAGACACAGGTCAGCCTGTACTGATCCCTGGAGACATGGGTAGGGCATCATTTATATTGGTGGCAGGAGATAATGCAAAGGAGACATTTTTCAGTGCTTGTCATGGTGCAGGAAGGTTGCTCTCAAGACGCGAGGCAAAAAGGCGGGCAAAAGGCAGATCTGTTTTTGATGAATTGAGTAAGAAAGAGATATATGCCATAGCGGCATCAAAGGCAACACTTGCAGAAGAGATGCCAGAGTCATATAAGGATGTCTCTGACGTAGTAGATACTATATCTGGAGCAGGTGTTGCAAAGGTAATAGCAAAATTAAGGCCCATAGGTATGATAAAGGGCTAAATATCATTCCTCTGGGGTTTCTTCTTCGGCCTCTTCTGCTTCCTCTACTTCTTCCTCTTCTTTTTCTTCAATTTCAACTTCTTCTGCTACCCTTGGTAACACTACTGTAGCTATAACTGTGTCTTTCTCTGAGTCGCTTGCAAGTGTAACCCCTTCAGGAAGCTTAAGATCCGAGCCGTGTATGACCTGGTCTGTGTTTTCTATTATCGATACATCCACTTCTATCTCAGAGGGTATATTCATAGGCAAGGCCTTGACATATATGTACGTTGCCTCTTGCCCTATTCTCCCCTTACCTGCTTCTTCAACAGGGGACTTCCCTTTAAAAACTATAGGCACTTCTACTGTTACAGGCTTTCCAACATCCACCTCCAAGAAGTCTATATGCAGGATTTTTTGAGACAATATGTGTCTCTGTATCGTATGTATTAATGTGTCTCTTTGCCTATCCTCCCCTTTTATACGCAGATTCAATATAGATGTACCCCCGATTTTTTTATATACAGCCTCAAAATCCTTATACCCTACCTGTATAGGAGTAGAGCTGGTAGTTTTACCATATATAACCGCTGGTATGATACCTTCTCTACGAAGCCGACCAACCTTTTTTTTCTTTATGGAGCGTAAATCCACTTCCAATGTTTCTGTATCAGGCATTATCTCCCCCAAATCAACATTTAGCTGATTTCATATATAGATATTTAGAGGATGTCAATGGCTTTTAGTGGTGTAAGGAACACTCAGCGCTATGTTTTCTTTGATTTTAACCTGGAAAGCTGGTATATAGAAGGCATGGGATAATAGGGTTATTTAGAGGTATTATCCAGGTCATAATCTTTGGTGTGTTAGGGTACTCCTTAATCTCAAAGATTTGTCCTGGTTTGAGTATTTTGATTTCAAGGAACTTATCTCTGAAAAGGGTGACTTTGTCGCTGAAATTTCAGCCTGAAACACGGCTCAAATTTAATTCTTAAATGGGGGTATTTTCAAATGACAGAGGAGATAGCAGAAAAAAGGCTTGTTGGAAAGGTAACACACTATTTTGGTAAGATCAGCGTTGCCGGCATTGAGCTCTCTGATACTATCAATGTTGGGGACACCATTTCTATTGAGGGAGCTACTACATCCTTTGAGCAGACAGTAGACTCCATACAGATAGAAAACAACGATGTAAGCGAGGCCAAAGCAGGTGATCTCATTGGAATCAAGGTGGTCGATAGGGTAAGGGTAGGCGATAAGGTATATCTAAAAGGGTAAGCTGTACCTTAATTTTATCTTTTTCATATTCTCTGTAGCTTGTGTACAGGGATGACCGTCGGTATAATACACCCTGCAAAATAGGGAAGGCTGTTTGTCCCTGCGATTTTTTAAACTGTAAAGATTTTTAGCCCTGTCATAGTCATTAAATACTCTTTGGCCATGTTTCTTTGGGCTGTTGCCCAAAGGATTCTCGCAACAGCCTGTCTTTGTTTGACAGGTTAAAAGTGATGGTTTCGCAAAAAATCGTAACAACTTGTCATTTCGAGCAAAGCGAGAAATCTTTATTCTATAACATGCTGAAAAGACAAGATTTCTCCCGATATTCGAAATGACACATACAGTGAATCCGACTTTTTGCGAAACCATCAAAAGTGAGCATTAATTTTGGTAAATCTGGGTTAAGTAAACTTGCGTTGACACTAGAGTGAAGAGTGCTTATAGTTTTAATAGACAAATGAAAAACAGGAGTATTTCAAGAAAGAAGGTGCTTATCTGGTTGTTTGGCACCCTATTCCTTCTATTGATAGTTGCCAGCCTTGATGCCTTTTGGGAGATAAGACAGATAAGCACAGGCCTTATCTGGCACATACCAACTAAGATATATAGTGATGTAACATGGATAAGAGACAATACTGACATCGAGCGCATAGGCTTAGCCTCACGGCTAAAACGGCTGAGGTATAGATTAGTAGAAGATGTAAAATCTCCAGGTGAATACAGCAAGTCAAATGATGAAATAACTATGTATCTTCGCCCATTTGGCTATCCTGATAACAAATTTAATGGATTGATGATCAAAATAGAGGTGAGGGACGGAAAAGTAAAAGACATTATAAGAGTAGATACTGACGAGGCGATAAAGGAGATAGCCCTCGAGCCTGAGATTATAGCAGAGGTATTTGGTGAAAGTCATGAGGATCGTTTGATAATAAGTCTGGATGAGTGTCCTATTGATTTAATAAATGCTATTATATGCACAGAAGATAAGAGATTTTTTGAACATTTTGGTATAGATATCTTCTCAATTATAAGGGCTATCTTTGTAAATATAGAACATGGAGGTATTGTAGAAGGTGGATCTACTATTACCCAGCAACTCATAAAAAACATGTTTTTGACAAGCAAACGCTCTATCCTTCGAAAGATGAAAGAGGCATGGATGGCCTTTATCATGGAGATGATCTATACAAAAAAAGATATCCTTGAAATGTATATAAATGAAATATATATGGGGCAAAGCGGGCATGTAAGTATCCATGGTATGGCTAGAGCTGCAAGACTTTATTTTGATAAAGATATCTCTAAGATCACCCTTGATGAGGCGGCTCTCCTTGCAGGGATCATACGGGCACCAAACTATTATTCTCCATATACATACCCAAACAGGGCTATTGCTAGGCGGGATACTGTGCTTGAACTTATGTTACGAGAAGACAAAATTACCAAGGAAGTATACGATAGGGCAACAAAAACCCCATTGAGTGTAATACCCCAAAATACCCAGAAAAAACAGGCTCCATATTTTATAGACTATCTTCTGGCGTGCATAGAAGATCAATATTCTAAAAGGTGTCTCACAAAAGGTGGTTATCACATATTTACTACTATAGATACGCATATGCAATCTGTAGCAGAGGATGTACTTGCACATAACCTGAAGAGCCTTTCAAGGGGGAAGAGGCCTGATATAGAGGGTGCCATAGTAATATGCGATCCAAAAACAGGGGAGATAAAGGCTATGGTTGGCGGACATAATTATGCAGAAACTCAGTTCAATAGAGCCATCCAAATGAAGCGGCAAATAGGATCTTTAATAAAACCTATAATATACTATACAGCTTTGCGCAGGGGTTATACCCTGTCGACATTTATTCAGGACAGCCCGATTACAGTAGATCCTGGTAGTGGGAAGAGATGGTCACCTACAAACTTTGATGGTCTATCACACGGGTCTATTATGCTAATAGATGCTCTAGCCCATTCATACAATATGGCGACTGTTAGATTAGGTATGGATATAGGCATAGATAACATATGTGCTGAGATTGAAAATGTCTTACCTGATTGTAAGATTGACAGAAATCCTGCAATGCTACTTGGCACAATCGAATTATCACCTCTGGACATAGCCATGTTTTATTCTACATTTGCCAATATGGGCTTTACAAGTAGCCCTTCTGCAATAAAGGCAATAACTACCGAAAATGGCACCATAATATACAAGGGAGATCATAAGGAAGAGGGGCATCAGATACTGGATCCCAGCATTGTATTTCTGGTAAATACAGCACTAAACAGGGTAGTGACATCTGGTACAGCAAAACATTCAATTATGTATGGTATGCCCAAGGGTGTATGCGGCAAGACAGGCACTACAGATGACTTAAGGGATTCATGGTTTGTAGGGTTTACACCAGATATAGTTGTTGTAGTATGGTTAGGAAATGACAAATTTCAACCCATAGGTCTTACTGGTGCTACTGGTGCAATGCCTGTAGCCTCTATGATCCTTAGGGCAGTAGAGAAGTCCAAAGAATGGGCCAGGCCTAATGACGTAATTTTTTGTAAGATAGATCCCTCAAATGGCAAACTTGCCTCGCTCCTGAGCTTTAATGCAGAGAGTCTACCCTATATAAGGGGTACTCAGCCTACAGAGGTTTCTATAGAGAATATCCCGAGGATATTTAAGTTTTTCAGGTCTTTATTTAAATAATAGTTTATAGGGATCAGCTAAATTTAGTCGAAAGTCGACAGTCGATTTTAAGTTGGATACTGATCCCCTTTTTACAAACAGCTCTAAAACAGGGGAAATAAGACAGGTAACATTTCCCCTGTTTTGTGTTGCTATGAATATTCTCAGTTTTTATTCTGCTGCTAAAATACTAGACTCCTATCTGAGGATAGGGTTATCAAAAAACAAAAAATCGAGCAGGGCCTTAAATATTTTAGAAAAATCCCTGGCAGCTGATCCCTGACCCTGCAAACCGATCCCAATTTCATGTTGTATCCTACCCTCATTGATTCTATACTTGATAGGATATGATAGATTTCGACCTTACCCATTACAAACACCGATTTGTAAGACTAAAGCTTGCCCCAAAAGGATATACTGGCCCGGTGTGGTTGAATGATGTATGCCCAGGGTTGGATTTATATAAGATAGAGAAGAATCCTTGCACGGCAAATATACAGATTCAATCAATTTCTGGTCATAAACATAATGTATCTATAGGTACGGACCAGGGTCAAACCCTTGAAATAAGCCTATCTTCAGGTAAGATTAAAGGCCTAAAAATCAAGAGCCCTTATGATGAGACATTCTATGGCCTTGGAATGGACTTCAGGGCCTTTGGGAAAAAAAGAGGGGTATTTTACCTGAAAAATTCCGAATCCCCCTATATCCTGCAAAGGTTTCTTACATATTCAAGCATGCCTATACTTTTAAGCAATCACTCATGGGCTATCTTTCTACTTAATGCCCACCCTACAATCTGGAGACTCAATGGTGCCTCAGGTAAGGTATCCATCACCTGGAAAGATGGGGCGGCTGATATAATCCTGTTTTGGGGTAAGCACCTAAAGGAGATTATAAGTAACATAACCCTCATCTGTGGCAGGCCAGAGATCCCTCCAAGATGGGCCTTTGGACTATGGCATACAAGTTATCCTGTGGAGGATCAGGAAAAAACCCTTTCATATCTCAAGAGGTTTAGGGCACATGGGATACCTCTTGATGTAGAGATCCTGGATTACCACTGGGAGGAAAAATTTCATAACTTTAAATGGAGTAAAAAATATTTCCCCAGGCCAAAGGCCTTTATAGATACCCTTCATGAAATAGGGCTTAAGCTGGGTTTGATCTATACCCCATTTATTAATAAAAAAGATAATTATTCAACAAGGTTGAGAAATCACCTTATAGTAGGAAGGAACTTTCCTGAAGATCTCTCCTATATGACAAATCTTTCTGATAAGGCCCTTTATAGGATTGCAAGGGCACACAATTATTTTATTCACCCAAATGTAAGCTGGTGGTTTGGAAAAGGGGGTATGATAGATTTTACCAGTAAAGTCGCTGCTGATTTCTGGTTTAATCTCTCAAGGCCCCTTTTAGATAATGGTGTAGACTTTTTCAAGAACGATGATGGGGAATATCTACCAAAAGCGGCAAAGAGCGCTATTGGTCTTGACAGTAACGAACATCATAATACCTATGGATTTTACTACTCCAAGGCCATCTACGAGAGGCTCGAAGATTATCTAAAGCACAGAGCTTTGGTCTATGCACGCTGTGTATGGATTGGGTCTCAAAGATATCCAGGTATATTCCTGGGCGATCAAAAGGCAACATTTGAAGGTATGCAAAGATCTCTCAATGCAGGGCTTAACTTGAGCATGCTGGGTTTTTCTTATTGGGGTGCAGACATATACGGTCTTTCTGGTGAACCCAATAAGGATGTTCATAAAAGATATATACAATATGCCATCTTTACTCCTATAGCCCGCTATTTTTCCTCGCCATTTGCAAAAAAGCGAGACCCTTGGGCATGGGGTAGTAAGAATGAAGATAATTTTAGAATATATGTGCAACTTAGATACATGCTTCTCCCGCACCTCTATTCTTATGCATACATCGCCTACACTACAGGTATACCAATCGTGAGGCCTGTTGTACTCGAATACTCAAATGAAAAAGAATCCTCTGCGATATCCAACCAGTTCTTCATAGGAAAAGAGGTCATGGTTGCTCCATACATAAATAATCTGGACAAAAGAGAGATCTATTTACCTGAAGGCCAGTGGATAGATGTAAGAGATTTACATATAATAACTGGCTCCAAATCTATAGAATACTCCAGTGATCAATTGCCTGTGTTTGTTAAACATGGGGCTATTCTTGCCCTCAGCAGGCCATCATCTCCTATTCAGGTAAACAGCTATACTAATCCAGTTGAAATCTATTGCTTTTTAAAAGATGAGTATACCTACCTTCTTTATGACGATGACGGTATATCCTTGAATTATAAAGATGAAGGCTTTTGCCTGCAGAGGATATATTACAAAAACACCAATGATTATATAGAGCTATCTATAAAAAAACAATCAGGTTCAATGGACATCAACAGGGATTACAAGATAACCCTCTTCTTTATCAACAAATTCTCTAGCATTGAAAGCAATGTAAGAGATATCATTTATAATTATGATAAGGCTAATACAATCTTAGAGCTAAGATTCAAATTATTTTCATCTACCCCTGCTGAGATAAGGATATCAAAGGTGTGAGGTTTAAAATATTGCTGATGCAGGGGTGTCTATAAAAGAATGTGTGGCTGTACCGTGAGTATGGTAGGCAGGCTTGTTAAGCGCAATGGCTTAATGCAAAATGCAAAGTGCAAATTGAAAAATGCAAAATTGAGAAGAAATAAGTAAAACAAATCCTGTTAGATAATCTGGAAGGGGCTTTAAACACTTCCCAAATTTATCAGTTTTTTCACCCCGCCATAAATGGCGAGGTTTTCTATCTAACAGGATAAACGCTTTCTACTAAAACTTCAGATGTTCAAACCTTTTAATTATTGCTATCCCAAACTCATAACCTTTGACTTTAGACTTTGGACTTTTTTATATATAACACAGCTAAAATGAATATACTTCAAAAGACCACCATAGCAGATAAGCTTATGATTGCCTCTATCCTTGCTTGCTCTGTGATCTGGTCTGTCTTCTTATTCAAAGGCATATTCTCTGGGCAAGAGGTTGAGATCTATAACATGGATGGTTTTTTAGGTATATATACGCTTGAGCAAAACACAACTATCAATGTGCCAGGTCCACTTGGATATACTGTGGTGGTAATAGAATCAGGCAAGGTATATATAAAATCATCACCCTGTCCAAACAAGATATGTATGCTTATGGGTAAGATCGAAAATACAGGAGAAAGCATTATATGCATCCCCAATAGGGTAAATGTAATAATAAAAGGAAAAAGACAAGAGTTTGATGCCCTCTCGTATTAGGCTCTTAGTTGTAAAGTTCTTGCAAAAATAGCAAAGGAATTTATTGTCATGTCCGCAAAACCTTTTGTATAAACGCGTATGAGCGCTTCGCGCTCACAACGAAGTATGAAAAAAACGTATCACAATGTAGGGCCCGTTCCCTGAACGGGCCGATGAGGACATCGGCCCCTACAAAACTTTGTGCCTATTTTCATATAGCC
>JAGGYK010000031.1 GCA_021162585.1 Deltaproteobacteria bacterium | reverse complement strand
GGCTAAATCCCACTCATGGGTATATATGGCTTCACAACCCGGGGTGCCTTACTACTAAATATGAAAAAAGGGGACATTTTTGCTCTGTACTTAAGGGGACATATTGACTCGGCTTTAACATTAAATAAATACTTTTTTGTTTGCCTGCTATATCTGTAACCATAAGCTAATATGGGTGCTATATACAGCATGAGCGCCAAGCCGTGAAACTAGGTTGGGAAAAACATTGGGGGGATTTAGAAAGCTTGGTAGTCCCAAGGGGAGTCGAACCCCTGTTTTCGGCGTGAGAGGCCGATGTCCTAAACCACTAGACGATGGGACCACACATATGGCTGAGGGACCAGGATTTGAACCTGGATTGACGGAGTCAGAGTCCGTAGTCCTGCCGTTGGACGATCCCCCAGCGTAAAAGCACTTCTAGCTATTAGCCAAAATCTTGTCAAGGGGATTATGGGCTTGACACACGACATATACTTCTTATAGCTTGCTTTTTTCTGGGGGTGTATGAATAGCAAAAAGCAGGCATGGGTTGCACTTAGCCTTATTCCACATATAGGGCCACGGAGCATACTAAGGCTCTTGGAGATATTTAAAGGGCCGGAGGAAATCTTACATGCCACGCGTTCGGAATTAGTGGCGCTAAATGTCCTCAAGCAATCACAACTCAAGGCACTCACATCAGGACCTGATATGGATGAGGTAGATAAGACATTAAAAAAATTAGATAGTATTGGGGCTGATATCATAGTCCTAAGCGACCCTGAATATCCGGGTATCTTAAAAGAGATACCTGACCCCCCACCTGTACTATATGTTAAAGGGGATATAAGCGATATTCAGCCTGCTATGGCAATGGTTGGGACCAGGGCCCCATCACATTACGGCAAAGATGTAGCACATTCTATTGCCAGAGACCTGAGTATGCGTGGTATCTCTATTGTCTCTGGCATGGCAAGAGGGATAGACACACTTTCACATACAGGTGCGCTAAAGGGTTCAGCTAAGACTGTGGCTGTCTTAGGCTCCGGGTTGGATATCATATACCCGGCAGAAAATAAAGAACTCTCAGAGCAGATTGCATCAAAAGGCGCTCTTATCTCGGAATTTCCTCCGGGCACAAAACCTGACGCAAAAAACTTCCCTATAAGGAACAGGATCATCTCAGGTCTTTCTTTGGGGGTGGTAGTAGTAGAGGCAACTATTAAATCAGGCGCAATGATAACTGCTCGTCTTGCTGGAGAACAGGGCAAGTTCTGTATGGCTGTGCCAGGTGCAGTCACAAATGTACGTTCTCAGGGTCCACATAGCCTGATAAGGCAAGGTGCTACATTAGTTGAAAATGCAGATGATATTTTAATGGAGATCCTCCCTCAGGTGCAGACAATGGTAAAGACAGATGATAAAAACGCCGAACAACCAACAAACTCTATAAAAGACGTTGTTAGTGGCCAGGAACTCACCATAGAAGAGATAGCCTTTGAGATTGGGAAGGGTGTCAATGAGACATCCAAGATGATAACCATGCTTGAGTTGAATGGCGAGATAGTAAGGATAAAGGGGAACAGATTTACTACAAGGTCCGCTCCGTCCAAGGCGGATGCAAAGTCTGCTTCAGGCGAAGAGTCCGCCCAAGGCGGAAAGGATGGATAATGGCTAAGTCACTCATAATAGTTGAATCTCCCACAAAGGCAAGGACGATAAAAAGGTATCTGGGCAAAGGCTATGATATAGAAGCAACCATGGGTCATATAAAGGACCTGCCAAAGAGTTCTCTTGGTGTAGATATTGAGGGTGGGTTCAAGGCAAACTACAGGGTCAAGCCGGACAAAAGGGATATCGTAAAGAAATTGAAGAAAATAGCAGGGCAGGCCACGCAGATATATCTAGCCTCTGACCCTGACCGAGAAGGTGAGGCAATCGCATGGCATGTGGCAGAGGAGATAAAAGACAAGAAGAAAACCATACATAGGATTATCTTCCATGAGATCACAAAAAAGGCCATTGAAGACGCAATAAAGAAATCTAAGTCTCTCGATGAGAATCTGTACAATGCACAGGTGGCAAGACGCTGTCTGGACAGGATCGTTGGATATACCATGAGCCCCCTTTTATGGAAAAAAGTAAAGACAGGGCTGTCAGGAGGGAGGGTTCAGTCAGTCGCAGTAAGGTTGATATGCTTAAGGCAGGAGGAGATAGAGGGTTTCAAGCCAAAAGAATACTGGACTATAGATGTGAATCTTGCCACGGAAAAAGGTGGTGAAGAATTTGCAGCAAAGGTAGTAGTCCCCAAAGATATCCCGGATGAAGAAACTGCCTTTGGGATCAAAGAAGAGATAGAAAATGCCCCCTGTATAAAGATTGATGAGATCAAGAAAAAGGTAAAAAACAGACGTCCCCTACCCCCTTTTATCACATCAACGATGCAGCAGGAGGCATCGAGAAGGCTTAGATTTTCTGCAAAAAAGACAATGGTAATAGCTCAACAGCTATATGAAGGTATAAATATTGGGGATAAGGGCCTTACAGGGCTTATCACATACATGCGTACAGACTCTCCAAGTGTAGCCAAAGATGCCATAACCCAGGTAAGAGGCTTTATTGAAGCGCAGATTGGGAAGGAGTATCTCCCGGATTCCCCGATTGTGTATAAGGCAAAAAAGACTGCCCAGGAGGCACACGAGGCCATAAGGCCTACGAGTATGGAAAATATGCCTGAGGTGATAAAACCACATCTTAAAAAGGATCAGTATGCGCTCTATGAGTTGATATGGAAGCGTTTTATCGCATCCCAGATGAGGGGAGCGATCTTTGATCAGACTTCTGTAGAAATCAGCGCCGGGAATATACGCTTGAGGGCTTCAGGATCAGTGCTCAGGTTTGATGGTTTTCTTAAGATCTATAAGCCCGGTGAAGAAAAGGACAGTCTACTGCCAGATGGGCTTGAGGAGGGGCAGATACTTGAGTTATTAGGCATATATCCAAAGCAGCACTTTACCCAGCCTCCTCCCAGATATACAGAGGCAAGCCTTATAAAGGAACTTGAAGACAAGGGGATTGGCAGACCAAGCACTTATGCCCCTATCATATCCACGATTCAGGAAAGGGGCTATGTAAGGTTGGAAGGTGGGGGATTTGTACCTACTGAACTGGGCAGGGATGTAAACTTTTTACTTGTGAACCATTATCCAAATATCCTTGATATAAATTTTACTGCTAACATGGAAGAGACGCTGGACATGATAGAAGAGGGCAAAAAGACCTATCTGGAAACCATGCAGACGTTTTATAACACATATAATAAAGAGCATAAGCGTGCTGAAGAAAAGATGGAAAATCTCAGGGCTGAAAAAAGGTCATCTGGGATTATATGTGATAAGTGCGGTAAAGAGATGGTGATAAAGCTAGGCAAATCAGGCCATTTCCTGGGATGTTCTGGATGGCCTGAATGTAAGAATACAAAAAATTTCACCAGGGATTCCTCGGGTAAGATCATTGTAAAAGAGCCTGCTGCTCCTGATGCAATAGATATTACTTGCGACAAGTGTGGCGCTCCTATGGTGATGAAACACGGCAGATTTGGTCATTTTCTTGCCTGCAGTAACTACCCGGAATGCAAAAATACACGGCCTGTAAAACAGAAGATAACAACTGATAAAAAATGTGACAAGTGCGGCGCTTCTATGGTAGTAAAACACGGCAAATTCGGTCCCTTCCTTGCTTGCAGTAATTACCCAAAATGCAAAAATATAATGCCTTACACCCTTGAGCTTAAATGCCCCATGCCCAAATGTACAGGAGAAATTGTAGAGAAACGTTCCAAAAAGGGCAAAACATTCTATGCATGTTCAAATAAGGACTGTAAGTTTATAAGCTGGACCAGGCCTATTTCTAAAAAATGTCCTCAATGCGGCGCAGATTTTCTTTTAAGAAAAGGGACCAAACTCTTCTGTCCAAACCCTGAATGTGATCATGAGGAAGAAACCAAAAACAAATAGGGTAAGGGTCATAGGGGGTGGCCTTGCCGGAGTAGAGGCAGCATATCATCTGGCATCAAGAGGTATTGAGGTGGATCTCCTTGAGATGAGGCCATCTACTATGACAGATGCACACAAGACACCACTATTGGCCGAATTGGTCTGCAGCAATTCCTTTAAGGGTGACGATCCACATACAGCGCATGGCTTGTTAAAAAAGGAGATGAGGGCCTTAAACTCTGTAGTGCTGAAGGTGGCGGATAGGACAAGGGTACCGGCCGGCAAGGCCCTGGCGGTTGATAGATATGCCTTTGCAAATCACATAACACAGCTGGTAGAATCCCAAGGACCTATCAATCTTATCAGGGAGGAAGTAAAGGGTATCGATACAGATATACCAACCATTATTGCCACAGGCCCACTTACCTCAGATGCCTTTACAAAAGACCTAACAAGCCTTACTGGAAGGGATAGATTATACTTTTATGATGCCATCTCCCCTATAGTGGATGCAGATAGCATAACCATGGATCATGTATTTTTTGGGTCAAGATGGTCACCTCAAAGCAAAGATTACCTTAATTGTCCCATGGATAAAGAACAGTATTATGCATTTATAGATGCCCTGCTTGCAGCAGATAAGGTTAAGCCGCATGCATTTGAGAAAAAAGAACTTTTTGAAGGCTGCCTGCCAATAGAGGTAATTGCATCTAGAGGTAGGGATAGCCTGGCCTTTGGCCCTGTGAGACCAATTGGCCTTATAGACCCGAGGACAGGGAAGAGGCCTTTTGCTATTGTTCAGTTAAGGAAAGAAAACCTAAAAGGCGATGCATATAATATGGTAGGATTTCAAACCAGACTTACCTACCCTGCACAGCAGAGGGTATTTCAAATGATACCAGGACTTGGCTCGGTTAAGTTTCTAAGGTTTGGCAGTGTCCATAGAAACACATTCATAGACTCTCCAAGGATATTAAAAAAAGACCTATCCCTTGTTAAATATCCTGGCGTAAAACTGGCCGGACAGATAATAGGGGTTGAAGGGTACATGGAATCAGCAGCTACAGGTATTATAGTAGCCTTATCTATGTTAGCCTACCTGAAGGATATCCCATTTAGCCCCCCTCCACCAAGTACCGCTATAGGCGCACTTATACACTATATAACAGATCCTAATGTAGAGCCTTTCCAACCCATGAACATCAACTTCGGGATCATGGAAATACCAGGTGTGGCAAAGTCAATAAAGAAGCGCTCTATAATAGAAAGGGAGTCTTACACATTCAGACAATGGGTTGATTCCCAGATCCAGTTAAACCTTAAGTGAAGCCCCAGCCACAGGCCGAGGCTTCACTTTTAAGGTAATAGATGATAGAAGAAGACATATGAAGACCAAGGAGAGTCACTAAGGATGGGGGGTGTAGGAGAAAATGAAAAAGCTATATATTTTATTAGTATACCTGGCAGCTATTTTATTGTTACTTTCAAGCTGTGTGGAAGAGAATTTCACCGGTGTGGTATTTTATGATGTTGACAATGATTCGCTCTATACTGCAAACGACATCCCAATTCCAGATGTTCAGGTGAGTGATGGATTAAATATTGTCATTACTAATGAAAAAGGGATTTTCAAACTACCCAAATCTGATGCCGAGTTCATTTACATTACCAAACCTTCTGGTTATGATCTTCCGCTTGAGAGGAATTGTATTCCTGTTTTCTATAAAAAGGTTGAAGAGAGTACGGAAATATATAATTTCATCCTGAGGTCATCCTCAATAGTAGATGATTTTACAGCGATAATAATGAATGACATCCATCTCGAGGTCAATCTCGGGGAGGGCGGGTGGTGTCCGAACCAGGATCCCGTAGAGACATTCAATGAATACATAGACGAATTTATCTCCCTCGACCCGAGGCCTGACTTTTTCATATCAGTAGGGGATCAGAGTGGTGTCTGGCCAGATAACACTGAAAGGTTAGAGGAATATGTTATAGCGTGCTCTCGATTAGGAGTGCCAGTCTATAACGCGATGGGGAATCCAGGCCATAATGATAGTGACCTGGACAGGGTGTTCTTTAAAAACGCATACCGCTCATACTTTGGCCCGCTCTACTATTCCTTTGATTATGGCAACTATCATTTCATAGTGCTGGATACGAACATTATCTGGGGTGACCACGGCAAAAACCTGGCCTTTGGCTTAGATGAAAAACAGTATGAATGGTTTATGAAGGACCTGGAACTAAACAAAGAAAAGTGTCTGCTTGTCTTCTATCATGAACCGATCGACAACACAGAGAACCAGCTTGAGTACTGGTTTAAGGTAATGGCTGGCAAAAAACCGGATGTCTGGCTTGAAAAGGAAAAAGTATTAGCCCTGCTCGATGCCTACAACGTGGCTGCCACCTTTGCTGGACACACCCACACCAATGGACTGTATGAAGAGGCTGGCACCATCTTTGTGACCAATGGCGCTGTTTGCGGCGCGTGGTGGGGGCCCAAATTTAATGGATTTATGTATCCCTTTTATCCGGAGTATGAGGAGAATGAAATAAATGCAGGCCCCGATGGCACCCCTCAGGGATATCGCATCCTCTCAGCATATCCAACACTCTTTAGTACATCATATAAGGCATTCCGGGATGAGGCAAGAATAACCTTTGCGAATCCAACAAGCACTTACATTGGCTCTGGCAAACTTTCCTTTACTGATCTGGATATGATCAATTTTTATACCTTTTGCATTAATGTAGCAAAAAACGGTGACCCAATCTCGACAAGTACGTTTGCTATGAAACCACTACGAGGCGTTATTCCTCTGTTGCTGAACGCCTACAGCATATATCCGATACAAAAGGTTGAATACAGAATCGACATTGGTGAGTGGAGTGAAGCAGAACAGATCGGTGGACTCATGTGGAACTCACAGATCGAGACCTCGGATTTGATGCCTGGTCTTCACGTCATCACTGCACGCCTTGTGGATGATCAGGGTGAATATTCGTCCCAAATGGCAATAATAGTGGGGTTGTAGCAAAAGGGGCATTATCATGGTCTTATCTTTTGCAGATTGTTACCTGAGGCCCATCCGGGGAAGGGCCTTACAATTAAAATCTTTAAGGGATTAAAAAAGAAGTTTTTTATCACCTAATATACTTTTGGCAGATATATCTCCCAGTAACCTGTTTAATTGGTTAAGCCGAGCAGTTATTTCACCATCGATAGTCTCTAACTCCGTAAGGCTGACCTTTAGCTCGCTCAGTGGTTCTCCAACCTTTTCTAAGATCGCTGAGTTTAGCTCCCTTTCCAGTTGGAGGGCCTGATCTTGGACTAGCCTGCTTACGGCACCTTTTAAAACATCATCCAGATCAGAGGTGAGGTGTATGTCATATTTATCAGGCCTTCCATGAACATTAATATGTAAAGTAAATCCTGAGATCTCTGACAACGCCGAACGCATGGACGCAGCCAGCAAATTGGCCTCGTCTTGCACTTCTACTAAGAGCTGGGCTGATTTTAGGCGGGCCTTTCCCTTTGCCCTAAATCCCTCTCCACTTATGACAATAAGGGCATCAAGGTTCAGCAACCCCTTTTTAAGAGTAATTGGCAATTTATCGCTATCAGACAAGACTGCGTCATTGATCTGGTATCCCTTAGCATAAAGGCTTATTGTATCTTTGCTGCTAGACGGTACAACATGATCTAACGTGCCACTAATTTTTACAGACTGAACACCTTTTAGGGAATCTCCTGAGAAAGCAAAGCTCAGTGGAGCCCCAAGAACATCCTGATCAGGAGTGATGTTTTTTATCTTGCCTGAGAGGTTGCCAGAACTAAGTTGCAAAGAGGTCTTTGCCTGACGAATCAGGAAATCAGGCATGGGTTCATGCTCTTTGAAGCGGACATCTACCCCGCGTGCCCGAATAGGCTTGACCACCTCAGAGTCTTTTTTTCTTTCTTTGGCACGCTCTAGGACTGGTTTTAACCTTTTATACCATACAAGGGTTCTTTCCACCCACTGGCCAACCTTTGGACCAAAAAATATCTGGCTTATATTCCCAAGTCCCTGGGGCGAGAGACTGTACTTCTCCTTCAGGAGGTAAGCATCTTCTTTTGGTGCTTGGACTGCCTGATCCAGACGCTTTTCAAGTAATGTAAAGCTTACCTCAAATTCTTTTTGCACCCCCTTAATATGCCTTATGTCTCTCTCAAGGTCTTTCTTGATAGTTTTCACCTCACCAAGTGCGCCCAAGATATCCTCTATGTCTCCTTTTCTTGCCGATTTGACCTTATCAATACGGCTCTTGTATTTATCAACCTTTTTCTTGTCTGGCAGATCTTGCAACCGGGTCTGCCAGTTGTCTTTCTCTTTTTTTATATCTGCGCGAAGCGATTCTACCAATTTTAGCGACTGGAGCTCCTCTCTTTTAAGAATCTCCTGCACGTCTGGGACCTCAAATAAGGGCAATTTAAATTCTTTTATTGGCACTTTTTTTGAGACAGAGGGAGCAACAGCTACTTTCGAGGGAAGCGCGCCTGAGGTCTTTCGGGGGGTGTCAAATTCTAGCCCATCTAAAGTCATTTCATCAATAATCACCTTACGGCGAAACAGGTTTACGGTGTCTATAGAAAAGGCGGCCCGAGCTACTTCAAAGGCATTTTTCATTGGCTCATCAGGGTCTGTAACCTGAAGCCTGGTGAGTATAAGCCCTGCAGGGAAGATTGAAAAGTCAGCATGGTCCAGATCTACCCTGGCTCCAATTATACGAGTCCCAGTCTTTTCGATCATCCGCCCTATAAAACCGTCTATGAAAAAGAACCAGAAGCCAGATAAAATGATCAAAACACCTATAAAGGCAACAATGCCTCTCCAGCGAATCCACTTCATCATGACTCACCTTTCAATTTAGAGAGAGACTTATAGGTCTCATAGAATTTGCTGGCCTTTATAAAATGCACAAGCCTGCTCTTTTGGATCCAGGCAAGCACATGCTCCCGGTATTTAAGGATCGCCAGGTTCATGAGGATACACAAGGGGACAACAAAAAGCAGAGAAAAGAGGAGGCTTCCCATCACAATCGAGTTATTGAACCTTTCAAGCCTCCATATCGTGGAATTATATAACACCTCCCATAGACCTTTTAGCAGGCCGGCGGTCAACAAGTGCAGCCCGATCCAGTGGAAGATAGGATCCAGCAAATAAGCCACCCCTGAAAAAAACGCCAGCCCTAAGATAAACGCCGAGAGGTTAACCCGAAGGACCAATACCAAAAGAAGAATAAGGATATTGTGAAGGCTATAAAACGGGGTGAGGCCTGCAATCATGGAAAACCCAATGGCCAGACTTATCTGAGAGGGCTCGTTCTCAGAGTTTAAAACCTTTAACAATTTTGCAATTATACTCAGCATCGCATCTTTTCCTTATACTTGCCCCTGATTCGACAACCATTATAGCAGAAAAAAAGCAAAAAAACTCCAGGACATAATAGTTTATACTTGTGCACGAAGAACAGCCCTTATCAAATTCTCAGAAGAGAATTGATCGTTAGTAAGTTGAGGGAAAGGGCATTCTTGCCCAAAGATTTCATCTCGAATAGCCGAAACATTCAGCCCTTTTCCCTTGAGACGTTTTGCCCTTTTAGACAGATCTTGAAAGTACTTAATACATGTATGAAGCGCCTTTCTGCCATCCTGTACGACCCTGCCTGTAGATGTAAATAGAATAAGCCTTTTTGTATTGATATCCAAAAGCCTTTCCATTGATCTTATGATCTCTAGGACATCCTCCTCAGGGCGGAGGACCTTTGGTCTTTCTCCGACAAAAAGATCTCCCGAAAAACACCAACCTTTATCAGGCTCTACTAGTGCCACATGCCCCTTGCAGTGACCAGGTGTATCTACAACATCAAAATGGAAATGATCGGTTTTTACCTTCCCAGAAAGGCAAGCCACTTCGCTGGGCTCTGGATAACCCCAGACCATTTCTTGATATGGATACAACTTGGGAACCTGATTTATCAGGGAAATCGAGTCTTTATGTGCAAAGATATCGATGCCAAATTTTTGTTTTAAAAGACAGTTTGCACCCACATGGTCTTCGTGATAATGCGTGTTTACAGCACATTTAATCTGGCGGCCCTCAAGAATTTTAATAAATTCCTCAGATGTATGCCTGCACCCGGTATCAATAAGGAGCCCGTCTACCAGGTATGCAGCAACCCAATAAAGCACTCGGCCATCTAAGGCACGGCCCATCTTGATCTGCACCACTTCTTCAATCTCTTTTATCTCTATCATCTTTGCTCACCTTCAAAACCTTTATTATAACCTTAAATAGGTTCCATGAAAAGATGGCATCTAGCACTCAAAGGGAAAATTGAGGGACGGGAAAATTGAGGGACACCCTATAGTAAGCAAGTCAAGTGCAAATTTAATAAATTTAATTGGTAATAAAATTAATTAGATACAGATAAGACCTTTTTCAGAACGAAGAAATCCAAGATCCTTAGAGTGGCAGGATCAG
>JAGGYK010000089.1 GCA_021162585.1 Deltaproteobacteria bacterium | reverse complement strand
TACCCTTCTCCATAACCCCAACATACGTGTTCCTTGAATGTAAATCCATACCTGCATATAATTCCCTCATACGACACCTCCTTTTGTTTTATCCCTACAATGCCACAATACCCCTTACGATGGAAATAAGATGCCTTTTATATGGTTATCAGGTCTTCGTTTGACTGTTACGATTGTCTAACAAAGGTCAACCGTAGACTTGACCCGTTTTCGTTTCCTACCTAAAGGCAGGTTCAGACAGAAGAATGCGCTTATCCTTCAGCTTCGCCGTGATGTATTCACTGAACTCCTCTAATGGGCGCTCAAACCCCCCACGAACTGCCCCTTCAGTAAGAGGGAACCCCCATCCCGAGGATATTTTAATTTTTGATTGTTAGATTTCTTTGGGTGTGTCATATACATATATTATTGGATGATAATTCTTGCATAGGAGGTGTATGTCTATGGAGATAAAGGAGGGAAGATTTTCATCAGGAGACCTTTCTATCTTTTGGAAGGCATGGTATCCAAAAGATAGGCCAAAGGCTGTAGTGCATACAATACATGGCTATGGAGAACACATAGATCGGTATAAAAATGTTATAGACGAGTTAGTACCATCAGGGTATGCACTTATTGGTACGGATCACAGGGGACATGGCAGAAGTGATGGCAGGCGTTGTCATGTGAAAAGCTTTTTAGAATATATAGAAGATGAAAGACAGCTTTTTGCAGATGTAATCAGCTCACTCTTTTCAGATGTACCCTATCTTGTATTAGGACATTCTATGGGTAGTATCATTGCTATGAATTATGTAGAGCGCTATCCTGAAGGGATAAAAGGCCTTATACTCTCTGGTACAGGTTCCAGCCCAGGGAGTTCAGTAAGCAAGGCATCCCTGTTACTTGCAAAGATTGCCTCAAAGATCATACCTGGTATCCATGTAAAGTCTCCATTACCGCCGGATTTTATCTCTAGAGATCCTGATGTAGTAAAGGCATATGTAGAGGATCCTTTGGTCTATGATATTATAACCCCCAGGTTGGCAGAGCAGATGTACACATATCTTGCTAAGGGCTTTGAAGAATCATCTCGTATAAACGCCCCAGTCCTTATCCAATGTGGCTCTGTTGACACATCCTTTTCTGGTCAGCAGGATCTCTATGATAGGATTGGCTCTAAAGATAAGACTATTCATATATATGAAGGGCTTAAGCATGAGGTCTATAATGAGCTTAAAGATGACAGAGCAAATGTCTTAAGGGATTTACACACATGGCTGGATGAGCATATCTAGATGATAACTACTCAGGTGGATAGGCTAAAGGTCCTGTTATATGCGACCTTTGGTCGCCCTGCCTTTGGCAGGATTTAACAGGGTAATGGTCTTTAAGGAAAAGATTTACAAAACCCAATATTAGCATAGCCATTCAAGTATAATACTCTCAGAATACGGCCTTTGCCGCCCAGGGGATATCAGTATCCTTCAGCCCGCCTGCATTACCGATTGGCATTGCTCTCTTATCCTTGCCCTCTGCATCGTTAGCCGACAATCCCGTGCCCTGAGGCATGGGCAGGCCCGTCTGCATCTCCGTACCGTAGTGTGCACTGGATGCCGTATTTATTTCACGGCCAGTGGTAATAGCCAGGTCGTTAGCATGGGCAGGTCTAATGTCCTTCAGTCTAATAACCTGAGCAGTTACTCTAGATGTTCAAAACCCCTGTAAGGAAGCTTTTGATTTCCCCTAGGGTGGTAGAATATCTATTATCATAATAATGTCCTGGCCATACAAAGGTTTCATCAGGCAGTTCCAAAATCTTTTCAATGCTCTTTTTTATAGCATAGCTATTTCCTCCAGGGATATCAGTACGACCTATACCACAGGCAAAGATTGTATCTCCTGTAATAAGGTTGCCTGGCCAGTAAAGACAGATAGAACCAGGGGAATGCCCGGGCGTGTGGATTACCCTGATCTTTGTATCTCCCAAGGGAATCATCTGGCCATCGCTTAAAAAGATATCTGTCTTTACTGGTAGTCTGCCTGTTGATAGCAGGATTACCACTGATTTAAAGATGTTTAAAAATAGTCTGCCCTCATCAGCATGGGCCATGATAGGAACTTTCTTCTTGAAATAGCCATTACCTAAGATGTGGTCAGGGTGTGTATGCGTGTTAATTACAGCCTTTATATTCGTATTATTGATATCATGCATTTTTTGTATATTTGCAGGGGGATCGATGATTATAGTCTCTTTGCTCTTGGGTTCCTGGATAATATAGCTTAGGAGGGTAAATTTTTTAGTCGCTATCTGGGCTACTTCTAACATCTTTTATGATCCTGTTAAATACTGGCAGCAATAGAGATGCCAGGAGGACACTGCCACCTGCCTGGAGGAGATTCATGGGTAGTTCTGCCAGCGCTGCCTTTTGATCGTACATTATAGTCTCTGCGATAAAATAGCCCAAGACCATCCATGCAACAGCAAATATATAACAGAGGGCAACTAATATAGAAGGCTGCTTTTTTTTAAGTCTCATGAGTATAACTAGCCACCCTACAAGTGTGGCCTCAATACCCTTTATAACCAATGTCCACAGGGCCCATTGGGGATATCCACCTATAAGGTCAGCCAAGGCTGAGCCTACACCCCCTGCTATGAAACCAGGGATCGGGCCAAAGAATGTACCGGAGAGCAGCACCATGGTGTCCCCAAGATTCATATATCCGGTTGTTTGTGGTATGGGTATACGAACAATCATGGTTGCTACAGCTGTTAAGGCTATAAATAGTGACAGGATGGCAAATTCTTTAATCTTCATGAGTTCTCCTCCATATATGTAATAGCATTTTTTAGCCTTGATACAACCTTGTTTTTACCTAATGTGGATATAATCTCAAATATCCCTGGGGAGACGAGCTTACCTGTAAGGGCAAGTCTTACGGGTTGGGCAATGGCCTTTAATTTTATGTTACAAGACTTTAAGACCCTTCTAAATGCATCTTCCACCTGTTTCCTATCTGAAGTATCAATTGCATCGAACTCGTCTATAAGTGATTTAAATGCGGGAATCATATCCGGATGAAGAAATTTATCCTTTATATCCTTTGGGATGCCATTAATATCAATCTCTTTAAAGTAGAAGTCCCCAAAGTCTATCATATCTATTAATGTCTTTGCCCTCTCCCTTATGTCCGTCACCACCTTTTGTATATACGCCATATTAGTGGCATCGTATCCTTGTGCCTTAATAAAGGGGATCGCAAGTTTTGACAGCCTCACGATATCCCCCTGCTTTATATAATGGTGATTAAGCCACAAGAGCTTTTCAGGATTGAATACAGCAGCACTCTTTCCTACATCTTTTAGGTCAAATAGATCTATTAGTTCGTTAATGCTAAATATCTCCTGATCGCCATGTGACCATGAAAGTCTTACCAGATAATTGACCATAGCCTCAGGCAGATAGCCCATATCCTTGTATGCCATGACGGAGGTGGCTCCGTGCCTCTTGGACAGCCTGGTCTTATCGCTACCTAATATCATTGGTACATGGGCAAATACAGGCGGGGTGACCCCAAGGGCATCATAGATTAGTATCTGCCTTGGTGTATTATTTACATGATCATCACCCCTTATTATATGTGTGATGCCCATGGTAGCATCATCTACAACCACGGTGAGGTTATATGTGGGGATACCATCAGATCGCAGGATGATAAGATCATCCAATTCATCGTTGTCTGTAGCGATGCGGCCTTTTATTATATCATCAAAAAAGGTAATCCCTGTTTTAGGTGTGGCAAACCTAACCACCCTCCCCGGCCCGGGGCCTAGTCCCTTGTCTCTGCATGTGCCATCATACTTGGGCTTTCTACCTTCCTTGATTGCCTTTTTACGTTTGCCTTCCAGTATATCAGGCGTGCATTCACACCAGTAGGCCTTGCCTTCATCCAGGAGTTTGTTTATATATGAGAGATATATCTCCATCCTCTCTGACTGGTAAAATGGCCCTTCATCCCAGGCAAGCCCGAGCCATTTCATAGCATCTAATATCTGCTGGCTGGCCTCTTTGGTGGAGCGTCGTATATCTGTATCCTCGATCCTCAATACAAATTTGCCACGGGTATGTCTTGCATACAGCCATGAAAACAATGCTGTCCTTGCCCCACCTATGTGGAGGTATCCTGTTGGGCTGGGTGCAAATCTGGTTTTTACTTCCTGCGCCATCTTATTTTGTCACCTTTTTCTTTATAGTAACCAATCAGGTTGTTTAGGCTGAAGGCTGAAGGAAATTTAGTTTTTGGGTACTACAGTCTATTTACCTACAGCCTATCTACCTTAGTAGTTACCCTTTTTCTTTATATAGTTGAGAAGTCCACCTGCTCTCAGGATTGTAGCTTCACGCCCGGACAGGTCTGTCTTGCAACTGATTTTTTCACCTGAGCTTAGAAAGTGCACATCAAGTGTCCCCTTACCTGCTATGGCACCCAATATATTACCTATGCGGATTTTCTGCCCCTGCTGTATGGCATCATATGCCTTTTTATCGATAATGACGGGTATGATACCAAAATTTATCAGATTTGATCGGTGTATCCTTGCAAATGATCTTGCAAGTACAGCCTTTATACCGAGATACATGGGGCAAAGTGCTGCGTGTTCCCTTGATGAACCCTGGCCGTAGTTTTCTCCGGCTATAATACCAGAAGATTTTGTCTCATTTGCTCGTTCATAAAAATTTTTGTCTATGCCAAAAAACACATGCTTTGAGATTTCAGGAATATTGGATCTCAAAGGCAGTATTTTTGCCCCTGCCGGCATTATATCGTCTGTAGTAATATTGTCTCCTAGTTTGATTATGGCCTGTATTTCGATTGTGTCTTTAAGTGCTTCTCTTGTGGGTAAAGGTTTGATGTTTGGCCCTCTTGTGATCTCAATATCCTCGCCTTTTTTTGCCGGTGGGATTATCATGGAGTCGTCTATGAGAAATTTTTCTGGTAAGTGTATCTTAGGATATGCGCCAAGTTCCCTTGGGTCAGTGAATTTTCCATTTATCGCACATGCCACAGCCACCTCCGGAGAGGTAAGATATACACCTGCAGCCGAAGTACCTGACCTGCCCTTAAAGTTTCTGTTAAATGTACGCACAGATACCCCATTTGTCCTTGGGGCTTGGCCCATGCCTATACACGGCCCGCATGCACACTCCAAAATCCTTGCACCAGCAGATATCATATCTGTTAGGGCACCGGTACTGGCAAGCATCATAAGTACCTGCCTGGATCCAGGGGAGATGGCAAGGCTTACATTCGGGTGGACCTTTTTGCCTTTTAATACAGATGCCACCATAAGTAGGTCTTTCAAGGATGAATTAGTACAAGAACCAATCACGACCTGATCCACTGCTTTCCCTTCCAGATCTTTTATAGATTTCACATTATCCGGGCTATGCGGGCAGGCAATCAGTGGCTCCAGGCTGGACAGGTCTATTTCAATTGTTTCATCATATGTGGCATTATCATCAGGCGCCAAGGGTTTCCATTGATCACCTCTTTTTTGTGATAAAAGAAATGCCTTTGTAATATCATCGCTTGGGAATATGGATGTGGTTACACCTGTTTCTGCACCCATATTGGTGATGGTTGCACGCTCTGGTACGCTTAAATGTTTTATACCATTCCCTGTATATTCAAATATTTTGCCCACACCTCCCTTGACGGATAGACGCCTTAGTATCTCCAGTATTATATCCTTTGCACTCACCCAGTTATTTGGTTTGGATTGGAGAATAATATTAACCACCTTTGGTATTGGCATATAAAAAGGCATACCTGCCATTGCAGCCGCCACATCTATGCCGCCTGCGCCAATGGCAAGCATGCCTATTCCTCCTGCTGTCGGGGTATGGCTGTCAGAGCCAAGGAGTGTCTTCCCTGGGATTCCAAATCGTTCTAAATGTACCTGGTGGCATATTCCATTTCCCGGCCTGGAAAAGTATATCCCATACTTATGTGCCATATCCTGCAGGAATTTATGGTCATCTGCATTTTCAAACCCTGTCTGCAGGGTATTGTGATCCACATAGCTTACTGAACCCTCTGTCTTTACCTTTGGGATGCCTGTAGCCTCAAACTCCAGGTATACAAGGGTGCCTGTTGCATCCTGGGTGAGAGTCTGGTCTATCTTAATTCCATATTCTAAATACGACTTATCAATTATATGTGCATCAATAATTTTCTGTGTGAGTGTCTTTGGCATTGCCTCTCCTATCTTTATGAATGTATGTCTAATGTATACGGGTATGAGAAGTCAATAGACAGTCGAGAGTCAAGAGTCAAGAGTCAAGAGTCAAGAGTCGTAAAAAGATAAGAGTTCTTTCACGTGAGGTAAAAAATGAAGCTAAGATATTTTTTTTGCCTCTAGATTACCTCAAGATTACTTATGATTTTATATGAAAATAGGCACAAGGTTTTGTAGGGGCCTTTTGCCCTCATCGGCCCGCTTATAAGAATACTTTCTCGGCTGCTGACTGTCGACTGTCTTTCGTTGTGTCCGAAAAGGCAATGGGAGTTTACAAAAAAAAGGGGGAAGACTAATGCCCTCCCCCTTTTGCGCTACTTGCGCCTTCTTGTTTTAACTAGTGGTATCATGAATAGGAGCGGCAGGAGCATGCCTGCTATCCCACCGGTAGAACATGCAGTCTCCACAAAGCAACCGCCTCCGCTGCTTCCTCCACTGTAAAGCGGGGTAGAGCCGCTATCATCATCATCAGGCACAGTCCCTTCTACCGCAACAAATGGAGAAAGTGATGTAACATCCACGGTGATTGTCTTGTTTTCAGTATCTATACTCTTACTGGTAGCTTCCACCTGCCATGCGCCGCTGGTGTAGTGGAGCACATGGAGATTGTCTGTATCAGCGCCGTCGGTGTACTGGAGGGTCACGGTAACGCTCTGGCCATCTGCAATTGCGTCAGCGCCTATACTGAAGTCATACTGCCGGGATACTGCTGTTGCCCAGCTCGGCAGCGCATCTGTGGCCTCCGGGGCGATTATAACGCCTGCGGCAAATATGGATTCTGCTGCGGATTCACTGCCGGCGCCTACTTCAGCTTTTGTCACATCCACCACGGTCTTGCCGTCGCCATTATCCTCGATATCGCCGGGCTCAAAGCATACACCGCTTGCATCTCCGCCGCCCATATTTACCTTGCCGCCCATGAATGTATTGACTAAACCCTGGTTTGCGCCATCGACCGTGAGGTCAATGATATAGCTTTCCTGGGCCTGGGTATAGTCTGCGCCATAGTGGGCAGTAATGGTAAACCCAAAGCTGCTTTCTCCCTGAACCGGCGTGTATGTAAACGAGGTCATCATCTTGTCAGGACTTAGAAGTTTGTCAGACACCGTACCGTAACCTGTGGTAATATCAATCATGTCATCTGCTGTTGCATCCATCAGGTGTGCGGTGGAAAAGATGGATACGTTTACTTCACTACCATCTTTTGTAGCTGTCATCATGAATGTCGGCGCTGTCTCAGCCATGACTGCATTCAGGGTGAAGCTGTCCGTTGCAGCGTTTGGAGTCACAGTATCAGCCTGCACATAGATGTCCCCGGGACCCTCTTCGCCAGGGCTGCAAAGGGCCACATGGTAGGTAGCGCCCACCTCTAGCCCCTTGATCTCATAGGACAGGATTTCCCCGGTTGCAGGGTCTTTGGTGAATGTGCCGAATACCAGCTCCTGGTCAGCATTCATGGCAACAACCTCTTCTATATCCGTTGTTGTCGGGTGCGTGCCGTCAGGCTTTGTCACAGTGCCTGATACGGTTGCGCCTTCTGTGAGGGTTATATCAAGCGTGTTGCTCCCGGCTTGTATCTCAAGGTTGTTTTTTACATATGTGCAAAGACCGTTTGAGTATACAGATACCTTGTATGTGCCTGGCACCAGGTTATCAACCAGATAAGTTGTGCTATCGCCCTCTGACGGGTTGCTCATGGCCTCTATCCCGTCCATTGGGTCGCTTGCAGGCACGCCCTTTTTCTGCATCACGATAAAGGCAACAGGCAAATCCATGCCCTCATCATTAAACGGAGGCGCAAATGCTGTGCTGCTTCCTGCAGGCTTTGTGATCGTGCCTTCAAGACTGGCTGTTGTCTCATACAGGACAAAGTCCACATTTTCAGATCCAGGGGTAATGTTCAGCTTCATCTCCTCGCCATAGCCGCACGGCTGCATCATCATCTCCCATGGATCAGGCCTTGTGCCTGCATCCACCTCATAGTACGCCACATCAGGATCAACCCCTTTTATGGTGTAATATCCCTCAGGATCGGTCTTGGCCTCTAATAGTATAGAGCCATATTTGCTGTCCATGTACTCTGCCTCGACAGGGATATTGGGAAGACCTTCCCCACTTGAGTTTGTTACCCTGCCTGAAATGATTGAGCCCTTTTTGAGCTTTATTGTGCCCACATCCGTGGTGCCTGTTCCTGTAAGCGTGATGCCGTACATGGATGTTGCCGCATAGTTGAGGGTGGATGAGTCGCTACCTTCATAGGTTACCTTGAGCAGGTATGTGCCTTCCGGCAGGTTCCTTAAGTGGAACACACCGTTTTCATCAAAGGCGCCCTCAGGGCCTGCCCACTCGGTGGATTTAAACGATCCCTCTTTATGCGGTATGGCCTCACACTGGACGATTGCATCCGTGATCTTGGTGCCTGTGTCTGCATCAACCACCTTTCCCTGTATGGTGGCACCCTTTTTGAGCGTCATGGTTGCATTCACATCTGTGCCGGCTACAGTAAGGTTGACGCTGCCCATAATAAATTCTTCTGAGAAGAACCTTACCGTATACTCGCCGTCAAGGAGATTCTCAAATGGTATGGCAGCAGACGTGGCGCCATTTTCCAGCTCTATGTCCTCATCATCCCAATCGCTTGTGCCGACAACCACGCCGGTCCACTCGCCTACAGGCTGCTCGCCCTTGAAGAGCTGAATCCCGCCCAGCCATGCACATGGTTCACCGTCAGGTTTGGTTACAGGCTCAGAGAAGTTGACGGTCACAGTGGCTGTATTGCCTTCTTCCACTGTTAACGCTACATCTGTGTCTTCACTTACCACCTTGAACAACTGATCACAGGCAAAGTCCACATCCTCCGATTCAAGGGTGATGATGTATGTGCCTGGCGCTACCTTAAGTTCAAAGGTATTGTTGTCAGTATCTACAGGCGCCATTATCATGCCGGCTTCTATATCATCTCCCATGGCAAACTGTATGGGAACTGCTACTGCAACGACATTGTGCCCGGCCAGGATTCCTTCGTTGTCAGTTATAGTGCCTGTCACAGTAAGAGGCGCACTGAGGTCGATGTTGAGCGTTGTGGTATCACCGTTTGCCACAAAGACCATCTCGCTTTCCATGGCAACATTTCCTGTGGGCATTGGCGGATCACCGGTTACCTCATTTACAATCACCAGGTAATCGCCTGTGCCAAGACCGGTTACACTGTAACTACCGTCATCACCGGGGTTGACAGGGTCAATCTCTCCCCCTTCACCGCAGCCCCACATGGATTTGACCGTTACAACCACATTTTTATTGAGAACACCGTCCGGCCGGGTGATCCTGCCTGTGATGGATCCGGAATATGGGATCAGCTCAAGGGATACACCTGTAGCTTGTGCTGTTATCTTATGCTCCCACGGTTTGTCTTCTTCAACCGTGAACTCGTATCCAGACACCCACATATGCAGCTCATAGCTTGTAGCTGTTTCAAGCCCTGTGATTGTAAACGGTATATCAAAGTAACCATTCGTCAAAGAAATCTGGGTGTCTCCGTTTACTACTATAATCCCCCCTTGCCTGGCCAATTGAAGGTTTGCCCCGTGCCAGTTAAAGTCAGATGGAGACCATGCATCAACCCACAGGCACATG
>JAGGYK010000262.1 GCA_021162585.1 Deltaproteobacteria bacterium | reverse complement strand
TTCTGAGCCTGAAAGGCGAATAGGGAGCGCCCGTAAGCAAGCCTAAAGGATGTATCAAAGAGCGATGCAGGCAAGCGAAAGAGGAACCCATCCCGAGGAAGGGTGTTTTCATCCTTCGTTGTGAGCGTGGATCGCTCATGCGCGTTTATATGAAAATAGTTGTCGGTTGTGAGTCGTACGGGGTGATATTTGGTATCTAGAACTTTGAACCTTGAACCTGAAATTTTCTACTCCCCTGACTCACAAGTCCTTACTACCGACACTTTATTCCACCTTTGATACAGAGCCTCTTATGCCCTTACTGTAGAGCCTTCCACTTGTCTCAAACATAATGTAACGAGTGGAAAGTAGAGGTATGTTCTTTTCAATTGCCAGTTTTACAGTTTCTTCCGATGGACGCTTACCCCTGACAAATACAATGGCAGATAGCCCTATAGTATCGGCTGTTCGAACAACCAATGGATTTATCAGACCAGTAAGGAGGACCGACCCCTCTCTGGCAAATGCCAGGACATCGCTCATCAAATCAGCAGCGAATGCCCTTTCAATATTCATGCGGATCTTGTTCTCTCCGACTATAAGGTCTGCTTCTAATAGATCTCTTATCTCATCTAAGGTCATACAATCTCCTTACCAGCCTGTATTATCATATTCTCCTTATTTATTCATTACATATTTATGGATAGCCGTGGCTGCCTTCCTGCCGGCACCCATGGCAAGTATAACCGTTGCAGAACCTGTAACAATATCACCACCAGCAAAAACACCCTCCCGGGAGGTCTGTCCTGTCTCTTCATTAGTCATTATATAGCCCCACTTATTCGTGTCAAGCCCAGGGGTTGTACTCTGGATCAAGGGGTTAGCGCCTGTACCTATAGCTACAACCACGGTATCTACATCTATCACAAACTCACTTCCTTTGATAGGTACTGGCCTACGTCTACCTGATGCATCGGGTTCGCCTAGTTCCATCCTAAGGCACTCCATACCTATTACCCAGCCATTTTCGTCACCTATGTATCTCGTTGGATTAGTAAGCAGATGAAACTGTATTCCTTCTTCCTTTGCATGGTGAACCTCTTCTATACGAGCTGGCATCTCCTTTTCAGATCTGCGATATACCAGATAGACATTATCTGCCCCTAGCCTGAGGGCAGTCCTTGCAGAATCCATGGCCACATTCCCGCCACCTATTACAGCTACATTCTTGCCCTTAACAATTGGGGTGTCATATTCAGGAAAAAGATATGCCTTCATTAGGTTGGATCTAGTAAGATACTCGTTTGCCGAATAGATACCATTATAATTTTCTCCTGGGATATTCATAAAGGTGGGAGCCCCTGCCCCTGTACCAAGAAATACAGCATCATATCCTTCTTCAAAGAGTTCATCTATAGTCTTTAATTTGCCTATTACATTAGATGTGGCAACCTTAACCCCAAGCTTTTTCAGATAATCAATCTCTGATGCCACAATGGCCTTCGGGAGTCTGAACTCAGGAATGCCGTATACCAATACCCCGCCGGGTTTATGAAGGGCCTCAAATATCGTCACATCATGTCCGAGCTTTATCAAATCTCCTGCAACAGTAAGCCCGGCAGGACCAGAACCGACAATGGCAATCTTTTTCCCTGTAGGCGAGGCTGCCTCGGGTATTGAAACTTCTCCCTGAGACCTCTCATAGTCTGCAACAAACCGTTCAAGTCTGCCAATGGCAACAGGTTCTCCCTTCTTGCCCCTTATACAACGAGCCTCGCACTGATCCTCCTGCGGACACACCCTGCCACAGATAGCAGGCAAGGCATTCTTTTCCTTTATCTTCCTTGCTGCCCCTAAAAAATCACCTTCAGCTACAAGCTTGATAAACCCAGGGATATCAATCTCAACAGGACAGCCTTCAATACAGGTTGGGTTCTTGCACTGGATACAGCGCAAGGCCTCTTCCTTTGCCGTCTCCGGGGTATAGCCTAAGGGTACCTCATCAAAATTCCTTGCCCTTACCTTTGGATCCTGCTCCGGCATGGGATGGCGAGGAAGCTTCATTCTTTCTTTCATATCCATTTACTTACCCCCCCTTCCCTGCTTGCACGAACAGTAATGATCCATACTCTCTTTTTCCTGATCCAGGTAGATACGTTGCCTGTCTATGAGTTGCTTAAAATCCACCTCGTGGCCATCGAATTCAGGGCCATCCACACAGACAAAGCGAGTCTTACCTCCTACACTTACCCTGCACGCACCACACATGCCAGTGGCATCAACCATGATGGGATTCAGGGATACAATGGTTGGAATATTATATTTCTTTGTAGTATTACACACTGCCATCATCATGGGCACAGGGCCAACCGATACCACATGGTCAATCTTCTTGCCTTTTTTGATACATTCTTCTTCCAAGGCCTGAGAAACAAAACCATGGAATCCATAAGACCCATCATCGGTTGCGATCAACAACTCATCAGATACAGCCTTCATTTCATCCTCCATGAGTATAAGGTCTTTATTCCTTGCTCCAACTATGGCAATTACATGATTTCCTGCTTCCCTCATACCTTGGGCTATAGGATATACGCAGGGAACCCCTACACCGCCGCCTATGCATACAACCGTACCAACCTTCTCGATATGGGTGGGTTTCCCCATGGGCCCGACAAGGTCAAGTATCTCGTCTCCTACATCCAGACCAGACAGGTGGGTCGTCGTCTTACCAACAGTCTGAAATATGACTGTAACTGTACCTTTTTCAGGATCTGCATTGGCGATGGTAAGAGGAATCCTCTCCCCCTCTTCATGGATCCTGATCACCACAAATTGGCCGGGTTTGCGCTTTTTTGCAATCTTTTTCGCATCAAAGACCAATTTAAACACATTTTCTGACAATTGTTCCTTTTCCAATACCTTAGCTGCCATATATCCTCCATTATTTGGTAACAGTCCACAGGTATCAGTTCTCAGGCGTTCTTTTTAACCCTTTCCATAAGGTAGAAATGCCTTGCTTGAATCTAGATCCAAGCAATTCTTTGGGTTTTCATCTTCCTTTTCTGATTCCTGTAAACCGTACCATTATTTATATCTATCTCTTTCTCTTCTCAAACACTGAAAACAGCCCTGTGAGCAGTCCTAATGTCAGAAAGGCACCAGGCGGAAGTATCATCACCAAAACCGGTTCATATCCACCACCAAATATCGGATAACCAAGGATAGTGCCATTTCCGAAGAGTTCTCTAATGCTGCCCAGTAACACAAGAGCAAAGGTAAAGCCTACACCCATACCAAGGGCATCAAATATGGATGAAAATACGGAGTTCTTGGATGCAAAGGCCTCAGCCCTGCCCAAGATTATGCAATTTACCACTATCAATGGGATGAACAGCCCCAATGAGTGATGTAGCTCCCTAAAGTAGCCGCTCATTACCAGATCAACCACGGTCACAAAGGAGGCGATAATTACTATATAAGTAGGGATCCTCACCCTGTCCGGAACTATTGAACGAACCAGTGATACAACGATATTCGAACACAACAGTACAAATGTCGCTGCCAAGCCCATACCAACGCCATTTTCCACATTGGTAGTGACAGCCAGGGTTGGACACATGCCCAGCACGAGGACAAAAATCGGATTTTCCTTCCATATGCCCTTGATAAATTCTTTACTGATTGACATCTGTGCCTCCAAGGATCTTCGCCTTATTGACTGAAAATTTCTCCAACCCATCCTTTACTGCAGCGGTAACCGCCCTTGGTGAAATGGTTGCTCCTGAAATTTGGTCGAAATCACCACCATCTTTTTTAACCGACCATTTGACACCTGCCAAGGTCTTCCCCTTATATTGATCTCTAAACCTTGCACCTTCTATCTTCGCCCCAAGGCCCGGTGTTTCTTTCTGCTGCAATATGCCTATGCCTATAATCTCCCCACAAGGCTTCACACCCACGATAATCTTTATGAGACCTCCATAACCTTTTTCCGTGGAGGTGATAAAGGCAATGCCATTGATACTGCCTTTTACCCTGGAGACATAATAGCTCACACCAGATACATCCATAATATCCTTATCCGGCTCATTATCGTGCTCAGGCAATACCATATTCAGCGCATTAAGCATCTCCAGCCTGTCTTGGTATGCCCTTGCATCTCTGGTGACCTCATTCACAAATGACAGGATGAGCCCTGCCACCACGCATACACCTGTAAGCACCACCAAGAGTTTTACAATCTCCTTCATTTCCCAACTCCAAATTTTTGCGGCCTTGTCATCTTGTTTATGAGCGGCACAAAGGCATTCATAATAAGTATGGCAAAGGACACACCCTCAGGGTATCCGCCCCAGAGCCTTATGACCACGGTTATCACCCCGCAGCCAACAGCAAATATAATCTTGCCCTTGTTCGTAATCGGCGATGTAACCATATCAGTAGCCATAAAGATCGCCCCGAGCATCAAGCCCCCCGAGAGTATATGAAAAGCAGGATTGGCATAAAGGTTAGGATTTATGACCCAGAATATGCCGGTCATCAGGGCAACGGTGCCAATAAAGAATACAGGGATATGCCAGGAGATGATCCTCCTTGCTATCAAGTACACACCGCCTATTATTAATGCAAAGGCTGATATCTCTCCAAGCGACCCACCAATATTACCAAGGAATGGATCCATGAGATTGAGTTTCCCTACTATGTCGGCAGATCCATGCTCAAACACGGCTGTCTTCAATGCCCCAAGCGGTGTAGCACCGGATACTGTATCCGCAACTTTTAAAAGCAATGGCCTTGGTTGAAGCCATGTAGTCATCTGAACAGGAAAAGATATCAGCAAGAATACCCTGGCAACCAGGGCTGGATTAAAGGGATTGTTTCCGAGACCACCGTATACCTGTTTGCCGAGAACTATAGCTATAAGCGAGCCAAGAACCACTAACCACCACGGGGAACCTGCAGGGAGATTCATGGCCAGCAACAGACCCGTGAGCGCAGCAGATCCGTCACTCACAGTGATAGCGCGTCCCATAAACTTTTGAGTTATGGCCTCAATTCCCATGCATGAGACAACGGAAATAACAATAACCTTTGCTGCCGGAAGGCCAAAGAAGTACATCCCTACCAGGGCGCCAGGGATTAATGCGTATATCACCTGACGCATAATCCATGGGATATCCTCTTCTGAATGTATATGTGGAGAACTGGAAACAAAGATATCCTTCATATCATGCCTCTTTTCCCTTTGCCTTGACTTCTCTTTGAAGCATCTTCAGGTACTTGACAAAATGAACGATTGGCCTGTTCGCAGGACAAACATATGTGCAGCTCCCGCACTCCACACAGTCCAACAGGTTAAAATCCAGCGCCTCTTTCCACATACTCCTCTCTCCAAGCCTGCTC
>JAGGYK010000002.1 GCA_021162585.1 Deltaproteobacteria bacterium | reverse complement strand
ATTCAGACCAATCAGCCCATTTCGGATCATTCAGAAAAATATCCAAAACAATATTCGAATCAACGAGAACACCTTTCATTTGTCTCCTCTTGTCAGGGCCATTATTTCATCAGTTGTCATTTTAACGTTGGCTATTCCCCTCAATTTCCTGAATTTATATGTTTTTTTGGGTTCGCCTTTCCTTTTCACTAAATAAATTCGGTCGTTCTCTTCTACAAAATCAACTTCAACAGCAGGAGTTATTCCTAATTTTTCCCGAATTTCTTGTGGAATTGTGACTTGTCCTTTTATGGTAACTTTCATGATTGCACCTCCAGTAATCCATAATACTAGTATTAGTAATACTTCTGCTTATTTTTGTCAATTATGAATATCTCATGCATCGAACGACTGCCATCACTCGCCGCTGTGGAGCGACGAGTAACAGCGGTCAAGTGCGATGACTTTGTTATATTCTTCATCTATACTTTATTTTTATTTTCCAAAAAATATTCCTTCAAACGATGTTTCCCGTAAGTGGGAGCAACTAGGAATGGGATCCTGGACCGATTATTCCCCCTGTCTTCACATCTTACCCGAAGCATTACCTATGATAATGGTTCAGAAAACACGGAACATGAGATGGTAAATCATGTCCTCGGAACATCCTCCTATTTCTGCAACCCTTACCATAGCTGGGAGAAAGGTACAGTAGAAAACACCAAATATTCTCATTCGCAGGTATTTTCCCAAGAAGACAAACTTCGCACACGTAGACCCTGATGATCTAGAATGCATAGAATCCCTACTTAACAATAGGCCAAGAAAATGCTTAAATTTCTATACACCGTTAGAAGCTATAACAAATGGGGGTTGCACCTAACGGTGTTATTACAATATGATTATGTCACCCCTTGAGGAAAGGAGAGAGGTCATACATGCTGCTTAAGGAGATAACTCTACACATTAAAGGGTGCGTCCGGCCGGAGCCCAAAGCTCAGGGCCGGCGAGCGAAGCGAGAGCACCAGCATATTACTAATCATATACCACAGAGGTGTTGCACTTAATGGTTGAATCTAGCCTATGAAAAACACGATAAGACAGGGAGAAAGCTATGTCAACTAACATTCTTGATGATGGAAATGCGGCTGTTGACAATGGTATACTCATGGCTTTATTATCAAAACTTTCATGGAACGTTATACGGCTAAGAAAGATGTGATAATGTGTTCTTGAAATGTGTGGGGATATGGCATCAAAGTCTTGTATCTGGAAAAGAATTGATGGTACGCACCCTCTCATATCTCACTAAATATGAAAAAGGATGATAGACGTATGGAAGGGCAAAAACTCTCCCCTAAGGTAAAATCAGGATATGGCGTATGTGATCTCGGAGGCAATCTGTTTTTCACTGTCATAGCATTCTTGCTTCTGAATTATCTCACCGACACTGTTGGGTTAGCAGCAGGTTTGGCGGGAATCGCTGTAGCTATCGGTAAGATATGGGATGCCGTAACTGATCCGATGGTGGGCTATCTATCGGACAGGACAAAAAGCCGATGGGGAAGACGAAGGCCTTATGTTTTATTTGGTTCCTTTCCCTTATTCATTACAATGATCATTATGTTTACCAACCCCGGACTGAAGGGTCAAATGCCCCTTTTTATCTGGGCGACCCTCGCCTACTGCATACTTTGCACAGCCTATACCCTGGTGAATATCCCTTATAATTCACTGACCCCTGAGCTTACCCAGGACTATCACGAGCGCACGAGCCTCAATGGATACAGATTTGGATTTGCAGTAATTGGGACATTACTCGGCGCAGGAGCTGCCCTGCCCATTGTGGTGGCCTTCTCTTCAAAGAATCCTGGTTTTTCTTTTATGGGAACCATCTTTGGCGCTATTATGATGATAACAGCACTAATCACCTTTTTCAGCGTGAGGGAACCCGCGACTGCCCGCTTGAAACCCCAGACAAATTTTTTCAAGACATACCTCAATGTGTTCAAAAATAAGCCATATGTTTTAATCCTTTCAACCTATGCCCTGCACATTACAGGCCTGACTGTTGCCAGTGGGATAGCAATCTATTACTTCAAATACATTCACAACGCCGAGTCGAAAACAACCATAGCCATGCTCCTTCTCCTTGTTACTGCAATGATTTTCATTCCAATAAGCGTTCTAATTTCTAAGAAAGTCGGAAAAAAACTGGTCTATGGAAACGGTATGCTGATTATTGCAATATCAAATATGATATTGTTCTTCTTCGGGCATATACAACCTATTAATTTTTCATTTGCAATGATGTTTGTCATGGGAATCGGGTTTGGGTTTACCTATGTTATGCCCTGGGCTATAGTGCCTGATGCTGTAGAATATGACTACCTTTTAACCAAAGAGCGGACAGAGGGGGCCTTTTATGGAATTTGGACGTTTGGCATCAAAATTGGGCAGGCAATTGCACTCGCTATTACAGGTGGAGTCCTCTCCCTAGCTGGATATATACCAGATATCGTGCAAACCAGCGAGGCCAAGTTTGGCATTCGGATCCTCTTAGGTCCGATATCGGCATCAATCTTTATCATTGGGATAATTATCTTGTACCTTTACCCTATTAATGAAGAAAGATACAACGAGATTCTTATCAAGATAAAGGAGATGAAAGCTGAGGGATTGCAAGAAACTCACACCTAAGATTACCACTTGTCTTATCAGCTGTGAGTGGAAGGTTGAGTAACTATTGTCTATTTGGGCATAAAGGTTTGATGAACTCGTAAAAAGTCTAAAACGACGTTATTGCGAGCGAAGTGAAGCAATCTCGTGGAGCATAACTATATGATATTATTAGATTGCTTCGCCTGCCTGTGCCTCGGCAGACAGGTCGCTGAAGCTCCTCGCAATGACATGCTCAGTTACTTTTTACGACTGTATCAAGGTTTAATTGGAGAAAAAGAATTCATGATAGAGAAGGCATATGTTGATGTAGGCATAAATCGAGTAATTAGTTTCCGAAACTCTATGGTTTCTGGCCATTTTCCTGAACATTTTCACCGCCAGATCTTAGGTGTAAAGGAAAATCTATCATGATCAAAGATGAAAGAGTTAATCGCAATAAAAAATAATTGCCATAAGGAGGCACTTATGTATCTACCACTAGGCACCTTTTCACCCACTATCAAGATAGGTTTTGTCTCAG
The DNA here is from genome assembly GCA_021162585.1 of Deltaproteobacteria bacterium. GTDB lineage: Bacteria > Desulfobacterota > Desulfomonilia > UBA1062 > UBA1062 > JAGGYK01. The sequence goes on along the minus strand of JAGGYK010000002.1, from coordinate 7,435 downwards.
CTTCCCGAGGTTCTTTTCCAAGAAGCCTCTCAGAGAGACGAGCCAAACAGCTCCTTAAGGAATGTACGGCCATTGGGCTGAATCTTTTTGTTCCCGATGGCGAGGCTCAGATCATTGAGACAAAGGCACACGCCTTGGAAGCAGCGTCCCAGATGAAATCCGCGGGATGCGACGCGGCTGTGCTGTATCTGGGTAACTTTTCCCCTGAGATTGAAGATGCAAATTTTGTAAAGCACTTTCCGGGCATTTCGATGATTATTGCAGCAGCAGAGGAGTCAAAAGAAACCTTGAAGGAAGATCGAGGAGATGCGCTCTGCGGATTGTTATCAACCGCAATGGCTGTTCAAAAACGGGGATTGATGAGTAAGGTGCACATACCAGAAGACCCACTGGTCTCCTCTAAATCTGGGGTTGCTGCCATTGCCGATTTTACCAAGGTAATAAAGGTCATAAAGGGTATCAGTAATGCCACTATCGGCCTTTTCGGTCCCAGGCCCAGAGATTTTGAGACATGTAATTACAACATCTCTTCCATCGCCTCTCTCGGTGTAGAAGTGGAAGAACTAGGTCTTTTCGACTTGGTAAAGGAAGTAAAAAAAACGATGGAAGAAGATCTTTCAGATATCATAAAATCCATGACATCTGAGGTTGGAAAAGATACACCAAAGGAATTTATTAAACGACTGAGTGCCTATGAGAAGGCGGTGTTGAATCTGCGAGACGACCTCAGACTTTCAGGGATGACGACCCAGTGCTGGTCAGAGCAGGAATATACTCTACGGCATGTACCGTGTTACATCAACGCCAGGATGGCCTCCCAGGGATTCCCCATATCTTGCGAAAATGATGCCTACTCACTGGTAGCAGAATTAATGGGGCAGTATGCCTCAGATGCCAGCGTCACCACCTTAGACCTCAACCACAGTATACCAGAAAATTTCGACGTCTCCATCTCTGATCTGCCCACCGAGGACCTTGTAGGCCTTTTCCACTGTGGGAATACTGACCTTAACCGCCTGAAAAACCCAAAGATGAAGCATCAGGTCATTATGAAACGGCTCATGGAGCCAGAGGGCGAGCCAGACATAACCCGGGGAACCATTGAAGGGCAGATTGCTGCTTCCCCTATTACTATCCTGCAAATCCATGGCACCAACGACAAAATACAGGCTTATATAGCTGAAGGAAAAATTTTGGATATCGACCCCAGGACATTCGGCAGTACAGGAGTTGCTTATATACCGGGATTTAAAAGGTTTTACCGTCATGTCATCCTGGGAAACTTTCACCATCACACCGCGGTAGCCTTTGATCATGTAGGAGGAGTCCTCTTTGATACAATGAAATTGTTGGGCATTGATCAGATTTACACCCCAAATCCTGACTACATCCCTTATCCAAAAGAAAATATATTCCGAAGGCCCTTGAGACCGCCGACAATAGACTAATGATATGATCAAAAAAAGATTATATTTGATGAACTCGTAAAAAGTCACAAACCTGCCTGAGGCGCATAAGCGCTAACTTAAGAGAGCGGTATTTCTTATTCCGGCGAAAGCCGGAACCCCGAGCCTGCCCGGACCCCGATCCGGGGTTCGCCGAAATAACGCTTGACAAGGTCTTGGGTGATGCATATATTTATTGCCAGTCTGCGGGAATAACTCAGTGGTAGAGTGTAACCTTGCCAAGGTTAAAGTCGCGGGTTCAAATCCCGTTTCCCGCTCCAATCCATTTGTGGCAGCCTTTAAGGACTGCCTTTTGTTTTTAAGGATAGGCCCTATAGATCATCCTGGGAAAAGGGATTGCTTCCCTTACATGCTTTAGCCCGCATATCCATGCCACACATCTTTCTATCCCGAGACCAAAACCTGAATGTGGCACAGACCCATATTGCCTTAAGTCTAAATACCATTTATACCGATCTGGATCTAGCTGATTATCCTTAATAGTATTGAGCAGCACATCATAATTGTCTTCACGTTGCGATCCCCCTATAATCTCGCCATATCCTTCCGGGGCAAGAAGATCAGCGCATAATACGCACTCGGGCCTATCAGGGTCTTGCTTCATATAAAATGCCTTTGTCTTTTTTGGGTAGTTTTCTATAAAGACTGGCTTATCGAATAATTTTGTGATTATTGTCTCGTCATCACCTCCAAGATCGGCTCCCCACTGGATGTCCGATCCTTTCTTTCTTAGTAAAGAAATGGCTTCATCATAACTTATCCTATGAAATGGGGGTGTGGTCTTTTCTAATTGCATTGTATCTCTTTCAAGATAAACAAGCTCTGAAGCCTTTTCCTTTATTGTCTTTTGTACAATATACGAGACAAAATCCTCCTGTAAGGCGAGGTTTTCCTTATGATCACAAAATGCAACTTCTGCCTCTGCCATCCAGAATTCTGTTAAGTGCCGTCTTGTCTTAGACAGTTCTGCCCTAAATGTAGGGCCCAGGCAATACACCTTACCAAGGGCTGGTAAAGTGGCTTCCAGGTAAAGCTGGCCTGTTTGAGCGAGATAGACCTTACCTAAATCAAAATAATCCACAGAAAATAGATTTGTTGAATCTTCTCCATATGTGGTAGTGAAGATAGGTGTATCCACTAATGTAAACCCGTTGTTGTAAAAGTATTCCCTAATATTTCTGATTAAGGCATCCCTCACCCTCAAGATAGCTGCCTGCCTTGCAGAACGCACCCATAGATGCCGATGGCTTAATAAAAAATCAGGACCATGTTCCTTCTTTCCTATGGGAAACTCATCTGCCTTATGTACTATGTCTAAGGCCTGTATCTGCATTTCATAACCACCAGGCGCCTTGGTCTCCTGAACCACTGTGCCAGTGGCTATCACAGAAGATTCAAGCGGTAATTTCTTGACCTCGTTATATACATCCCCTAGATCTTGTTTTGTTACAACCCCCTGGCATATGCCACTACCATCCCGTATGATAAGAAAAGAGACCTTTCCACTTGACCTGCGGTTTGCTACCCATCCCTTAATGGTTACAGTCTTGCCTTCTTGAGCAGGAAATTCTGATATGCTACATTGTTCCATAAAATCCCTCCAGGTTGTTCATCGCACTACTAATAAAGCATTAAATTATGCTCTCAACAACAATAAAATATATATCTGAAGTAACCTTTCAGTGAATGGTTACAGTAATTGTTTACAAACTTGCTGCTGTATAATAAAATAACAAAGGAAATCGAGGAGGGTAAAATGGCTTTTGGAAAGTTTGCAGTTGATTATGAAGAAAGTGATAATAATTATGATGGATCTCTGATGTTTCGCAGCTTAAATTTTTTCTGTTATTAGTATTATTTTTAACCTTATTTGGTTGCAAAATATCTGGCACAATTGAGCAGTGACGCAGATATGACTGCTATAACCGACAGTGAGGGTAACTACGTCTTCAACTCCCTGGGAGCTGGCATTTATGTTATTATTCCTGATGAATACTATGTAGATCCTGAGAGCATTGAAGTGACAAAATCGCGAGTTTTTGAGAGTATAGCCGGAATTAATTTTGTGGCACAGGGGGCCGGGCCTTTCTCCAGATTTGATTTACGTGATGTCGATGGCGTTACTCCAGTCAAAGATCAGCGCGGTGGTACCTGCTGGCCCATGCCACAATGGCTGCAATCGAAAGGAACATGCTATTGAATAATGTTTGGGAAGATGCAGACGAGATAGGTGTCCCGGATCTTGCAGAATATCATCTGGACTGGTGGAATGGCTTTAATATATTTAATAATGACGATATAACTCCTCCTTATGGACGCGGGTTGATTCGCACATCGGTTGTACCTGTCCTTTTGGAAGGACCAGAGCCGAAGTTTTATCCTGATAGCAACATGGATTGGCTTGATCAGCATGATTATGATAATTTTAACCCCCTTGAAGCAGCGACAATGGTAAAATCATCAGCTAATCCAGGTGAAAGCTTTTATTGGAGTGATTCTCAGTGGCTTGACCTTTACTGCCATGATATCGAATCATATACAGGCACGGCAAATTTTTGTATTAAAGGACTTGCAGTCAAGGAAATTGATGTTACCGATAATTTTATTTCTGCATCAAATAATCTTACTATGAACTAATTGGTGAAAAACGGGCTCGATAACCCCCATTGGGGGGTGTTATCTCTTGAATGACATCCCCCTAACCCCATTTAAAGTTAGCAAGTTCTCTATGGGCTGAAATCAAGGATTCCCTTAACTTCGTTCGTGGCAAAGCAAATTTCGTACCGAACAGTATCAATCTCATTCCCATTTCTAATTCATTGTTTATTGCCGAAATAATACCAATATGGAGGGGCACATAGTCTAACTTTAGCTTAAATTCCTGTTTGAACTGCGGTCACTATTGACTGCACCACCCATGGAATGTATGAATGATCACTATGAGGGGTTTTGTAAAGATCTTTACATATGGCTGCCAGATGAATGATCTGGACACACAAAAGATGTATTCCATGCTCTTTAAAAAGGGCTGGCATCCAACAACAGATACCTCACGTGCGGATATCATTATATTAAATACATGCTCTGTGAGACAGAAGGCCTATGAGAAGGCTATTAGTAACCTGGGCAGACTTAAGAAATATAAAGAGAGGAAGCCGTCTCTCATCGTAGCAGTAATGGGGTGTGTAGCGCAACAAGAAGGAGAGAATATAATAAAACGTCTCCCTTACTTAGATATAGTACTTGGCACCCACCAACTGCATAAGCTGCCAGATATTATAGATGGGGAATCAAGATGTAAAAGGCCTATAGTAGATACTACCTTTGATCATCATATCCTGTCTATGGATGTCATACCGCTAAAACGATTTTTAACCCCACCGCATAAGGCATATATAAATATCATGCAGGGGTGTAATAATTTCTGTTCTTATTGCATAGTGCCCTATGTGAGGGGCCGCGAGATAAGCCGTGATTATAAACAGATACTTGATGAGATTGAAAACCTTTCAAAAAATGGGGTAAAAGAGGTCTTTCTCTTAGGGCAAAATGTAAACTCGTATAGAGGTGGTATAACCTTTCCTGAATTACTAAAAAGGATAAATGATATAGATGGGGTAGAGCGCATTCGATTTACCACATCACACCCAAAGGATATGAGTGATGAATTGATTGAATGTTTTGGCAAACTGGATAAACTCTGTAATCATATCCACCTACCCTTTCAATCTGGATCCAATAGTGTGCTCAAGGCCATGAACAGGAATTATACAAGGCAAAACTATCTCAGGTTAATAGAAAAATTAAAGTCTGTAAAAGCAGATATGGCCTTTAGTTCAGATGTAATGGTAGGGTTCCCTAATGAGACAGAGCAAGACTTTCTCCAGACCATGGATCTGGTTAATGCTGTGAGATTTGATAACCTGTATTCTTTCAAGTATTCTCCAAGACCAGGGACAAAGGCTTTAAGCATGGTAGATAATGTACCTATTATAGAAAAGCAAAGGAGACTAAGTATACTCCAGGAAAAGCAAAGGCAGATAATATTAAGTAACAACCTGGCACGAGTAGGTAACGTATATGATGTAATCGTAGATGGGATTAGCAAGCGAGACCCCAAAGCAGTGTATGGCAGGACAACCCAGAACTCAATTGTAAATTTTAAAGGATCTTCTGAGATAATAGGTAGCACTGTAAAGGTCAAGATTGAAAAAGCAAATCCAAATTCACTTACAGGGGAACTGGCAGATGGCTCATGATGTGATTATAGTTGGTGCAGGGCCTGCAGGTTCCACTGCTGCAAGGGTCCTGGCTGAATCCAGCAAACATGTTGTTATTATAGATAAGGCAAAATTTCCCAGGGATAAACTCTGTGCCGGCGGTGTTACAAGCAAGGTCATCCCTCTGTTACCCCCTGGATTTAATGACATTATAATTTCATCTGTACACAAAACAATAATACACTACTCAAACACAGACCTCCGTGTGGGCATAGAAAGCATTGAGCCTTGCACCTATATGGTAGAGAGAGCTGCATTTGATATGTATCTACTGGATGCGGCCATTACATCAGGTGTAAAATTTATAGAGGGAAAAAGGGTTATTGGCTTCTGGCAAGACTCAAAAGGTGTAGAAGTCTATACAGATCCCCCTGATACTTTCAAGGCCAATTACCTTATAGCAGCAGATGGGGCCATGAGCAGGATCCACTCTCAAACCTTTTCTCAAAGACAACCTTACAATGCATACTGCCTAGAGGCAAAGATCCCTTGGTCTAATCAAAATGATGAGGTAATCTTTAACTTTGGGAGTACACCAACAGGTTATGCATGGATATTTCCAAAAGGAGATTACGCATCCATTGGGCTGGGTGTACGTAGCAAGAATATATCGAACATCTTTGAATATTATAAAAGATTCTTTGATATGCATGGGATCAAATGGGTGAAACCAAAAGGGCTGAGCCTGCCGATGTACTCTATGGAGACAAGACTCACCCACAAAAGAGTATTATTTGCAGGTGATGCTGCCCACTTAGTAGACCCTATAACAGGAGAAGGCATATACCATGCTATATTAAGCGGATCCATGGCTGCAAAGGCCATTATATCGGGAGGAAACACTGGGACTACCTATCAAACCATGATGAACAAGACTATCCTAAAAGAACTCAGGAGGGCATTCTTTCTTTCTCTTATAATGTACCACTTTCCAAGACTATCCTTTGAGGCACTTAGACTACACCCCAGTATCGGGAAGACATATTTAGGTGTTATAACAGGGGAAAATACCTATAAAGACCTTCTTAAAACAAGCACGCATAGCCCTTACAAGATACTAAAGCACATCATAAAATGCCTCCAGGCAGATCAGCTGTCAGTAAGATAGAAAAAGAGCTACTAACGTTCACACGTTCAATCAGGACGCAGTCGTAAAAAGTCTTTTTAACTTGTCATTTCGAGTGACCTGCCTGCCGGCAGGCAGGAACGAGAAACCTTTCCAATGCAACATGCTGAATTCACAAGATTTCTCCCTGAGCCTGCCCTGAGCATAAATACTAAGATTCCTCGCTTCGCTCGGAATGACAGAAGCGAAGGGGTCGAAATGACTGATTCACAGGGTTTGACTTTCAAATAACTTAACTGCTCAGGTTATTAGCCTGAAGGATACTGATATCCCCTGGGCGGCAAAAGCCGTGTTTGGAGACAGTATACTTGAATGGCTATGCTATTATTGGGTTTTGTAAATCTTTTCCTTAAAAACCTTCAGCCTTCAGCCTATCCACCTGAGTAGTTACCAAATAACTTAACTATCAAAAATTATTTTCGGTTATAGTGCCGCGAAGTGGCATCATCTAGCTTTTTACGAAACCATCAACTTGTGAGGTTGAAAGACTTTTGAGGATTGTTCATATCTTAAAAAGATGGAATAATTCCTGTAATATTAGGTATAGACTTTCTGTAATATAT
>JAGGYK010000011.1 GCA_021162585.1 Deltaproteobacteria bacterium | reverse complement strand
TGCAATATTCCCAAATCTATGGTACTACCTGTAGTTGTTGTAGGCCTTCATGTGGATGAGGCCTTATCCGTGGTAGAAAAGGCCATTGATAATGCAATTATATCCGGTCAGGATAAGTTGGAGATCATACATGGTAGTGGAACTGGCAGACTAAAAAATGCTATAAGAGACTATCTGAAAGATCTCTCTTATGTAAGGGAGTTGAAAGACGCCGCTATTACAGAAGGTGGTGGCAATAAGACTATAGTCAGCCTATAGCGAATTAAAAACCAATGAGCAAAGAAGATATCGGAAACATTAAAACCCACATAGATATAGTTGCTGTTGTCTCTGAATACGTAACCCTGAAGAGGAAGGGAAAGTCATACTGGGGCTTGTGCCCATTCCATGAAGAAAAGACCCCTTCTTTTCAGATAGACCCAGCAAGACAGATGTACAAATGCTTTGGCTGTGGTGCAGGTGGGGATGTTATAAGTTTTATAATGGAAATAAAAGGATTAAGCTTTTATGAAGCCATAAAGGAATTAGCTGGGAGGACTGGGATCCCCTTACGTCAAGGGAAAACAGATCGGGACAGGTCTTCTCAGAAAAAGGCCTATTATGAGGTAAATAGTCTTGCAATGAAATTTTATAAGGAGATCCTATTTTCTCCTAAAGGAGAGACCGCTCTAAAATACCTAAAGGATAGAGGTATTGCCGAAGATATAATTAAAGAGTTTTCTTTGGGTTATGCCCCTGATAGCTGGGATAGCTTGGTAAATGCTCTAAAGAGAAAAGGGGTCTCAATGGCAATTGCAGCTAAAAGTGGTCTTATAGCAGAAAACAAATCTGGTACTTATTATGACAGATTCAGGGATAGGATAATATTCCCTATAATTAATCTGGGGGGTGAGGTAATAGGCTTTGGAGGTAGGATTATAGGAAGTGGTGAGCCAAAGTATCTCAATACTCCAGAAACACTGATATTTAAAAAACGCAAAGTCCTGTATAACTTGGCCCATGCCAAGAATTATATACATTCTGAAGGAGTGACTATAGTTGAAGGCTATATGGATGTAATTTCCCTTTACAATGCTGGGGTCAAAAATACTGTGGCAACCCTTGGCACATCTTTAACCCAAGACCACCTAAGGGTGCTAAAAAGGTTTACTGATAAAATAAGATTGGTTTTCGATGGTGATAAAGCAGGCAAAGCAGCCATGACAAGAGCTATAGAACCATTTTTAAAAACAGATATAATACCAGAAGTTGTGGTGCTACCAGAGGGTAAAGATCCTGATGACATCGCATCTAGCAGCTTAGATCTTTGGTATGGATTGATATCTAAAGCCCAATCCATATGGGATTTCATTTTTCATGAATCGTTTTCTACTCGAGATACATCGAAACTCGAAGACAAAAGAATTATATTAAAGGAATTGGTCCCATTAATATCAAGGGTAGAGGATCAACTTATCAAGGATCTCCTGATAGAGAGACTCTCTATTCATGTAGGTGTTGAACCATCTGTAATAAGAGCGCAAATACGCTCGACAAATGGTAGTCTGGACACTACATATAAAGAGGCTGAGGATATAAATAGAGATTTGGTGGAAGAAACACTGGTGAGGTTAATGCTTTTTGACACAAAGGCTATAAAACTTATACGAGAACTTGATCTTGGGCATGAGTTCAAGCAGGCACATCTAGTGCCTTTGGTTAAGCATATGCTGGAGAAGGGAAATGCCATCTTAGAGGATCCAGATTGCTCAGATAATGTAAGAAGGATTGCATCGAGGTATGTAGTACAGGGTGAGATATCTGGGGATAAAGAAAAGGCTTTACTGGAGTCAACCTCCCGATTTATTAGGAGAACCATTGAGAAGGATATAAATAATATCCAAGGTGAAATCTTAAAAGCCGAAGAGAGAAAAGAAAAAAACCGTGTTATTGATCTAGTAAAAATAAAAAGAGAGAAAATAATGGCTATAAAAAATATACATACCAATGTTGCGGAGGTACTGCAAAAAATATGAATGGAAAAAAGGCTTACACAAAAGAGGTTCAAAAACTGATAGTCATGGGTAAATCAAAGGGATACCTTACATATGATGAGATTAACAATGTTCTCCCGGATGACATGGTAGCACCTGATGAAATCGAAGATGTTATGAACCTCTTCTCGGAAATGGACATACAGCTGGTAGATACCGACGCAGGGATTCTTGAAGGTGAAGGAGCTCTAAGTACAGAAGACAATTCCATTAGATCCACAGACCCTGTTAGAATGTACCTGCATGAGATGGGGGATGTCTCTTTACTGTCCAGAGATGATGAAACCGAGATAGCAAAAAGGATAGAGGCAGGTCAAAGACAAATTCTAAATGTTATTATTAACTCCCCTGTAACTGTAAAGGAAGTAATTAATATCGGTAAATCTCTGAGATCTGGAAAACTTAAGGTAAAGGATGTAATAGATCTTGATGATACGCTTGATGCTGACGAGGAAACAGCAAAGGCACATGTCTTAAATATTATCGAAGCAATTGAGGAGAAACAGGGAGTATTAAAGGAATTAAAATCTAAGCTCTTTCACTTAGAAACCGATGCCGACAAAAAGATAATCAAACAAGATATGGCTTACGTGAGTATGGAGATAATGAAACTAATGTATGATATCCATTTTATCCAAGAGCAGATAGAGGCATTTGGCAATAAGCTAAAAGACCTAAAGAAGCAATTAGAGATCAAAGAAGCTATTCTTTCTTCTACTGAAAAACGTCTTGGCATCCCATATCAAAAGATCAAAGAGATAGAAAAGGCCATTAAAGAGGACGTTTGCTCCGAAGATATAAAGGCCTTTCTTAAAGATCAAGGCCTTAGCCAAAAAGAGTTTTTGGCAAAAGCAAAAAACCTCTCAGAGACAAAAAGGGAGATAAGGAAGATAGAAATCGAAGGTGGACTCACTTCTAATGGTTTGAGGAAGGCTGTTCACACCCTTGAAGAGGGTGAATACAAGGCAGATGCTGCTAAAACAGAACTCATACAAGCCAATTTGAGGCTAGTTGTAAGCATTGCAAAGAAATATGTAAACAGAGGCCTCCAATTCTTAGACCTAATCCAGGAAGGCAACATAGGTCTTATGAAGGCAGTGGAAAAGTTTGAATACAGACGCGGCTATAAGTTCTCTACTTATGCTACGTGGTGGATAAGACAGGCTATTACCAGGGCTATTGCAGACCAGGCCAGGACCATCAGAATACCTGTTCACATGATAGAGACCATAAATAAACTTATAAGGACATCAAGGGTCTTGGTACAGGAACTAGGCAGAGAGCCTACACCTGATGAAATTGCTCAAAAAATGGGATATCCTGAAGATAAGATAAGGAAAATATTAAAGATCGCTAAAGAGCCCATATCTCTGGAGACACCTATAGGAGAAGAGGAAGACAGTCATCTCGGCGATTTTATAGAAGACAAAAAGCTTCCTTCTCCTTCAGAGGCTATGGTTTCCAAGAACCTTTCTGAACAGGCAAGACGGGTCCTTGCCACCCTGACACCCAGAGAGGAAAAGGTACTAAGAATGCGCTTTGGTATTGGTGAGAAATCAGATCATACCCTGGAAGAGGTGGGCAAAGATTTTACTGTGACCAGAGAAAGGATAAGACAGATAGAGGCCAAGGCCTTAAGAAAATTAAGGCATCCTAGCAGATCAAAAAAATTAAGGTCTTTTCTGGATTAATAATACTGGGGTCAGATCTTGACCCCTTATTCTCCAATGTTGACATATTTAGACTTACCGTTATAGTAATGGGCGATCTTACAGAAAAGATTTCCTAGATTAATGGAGGCAAAGAAATGGAAGCAGTAAATTTTTCTCTGAAAGGAAAGGTTGCGCTTGTTACAGGAGCAAGTAGGGGTATTGGAGAGGCTATATCACTTGCATTAGCTGAGTATGGCGCACATGTTGTTCTGGTAAGCAGAAAGATTGAAGGGCTCAATAAGGTGGCAGAAAAGATTAGGGCAAACAATGGGAAAGCCACACCTATTGCCTGCCATACAGGCAACCTAGACCAAATAAACGTGCTGTTTGAAGAGCTGAAAAACAAGTTTGGTAAGCTTGATATACTTATCAATAATGCGGCTACAAATCCATACTTTGGTGATATGTTAGGAGCAGACAAAGGGATATGGGATAAGACAAATGATGTAAACCTTAAAGGACCATTCTTTATGATACAACACGCGGCAAAAGTGATGATCGAGGCAGGAGGCGGATCTATAGTAAATATAGCCTCTGTTAATGGGGTGCGACCTGCTCCCCTTCAGGGGATCTATTCGATTACAAAGGCTGGCCTGATCGCAATGACAAAGGCATATGCCAAGGAACTTGCAGATAAGAACATACGGGTAAATGCCCTGCTACCTGGACTTACAGAGACTAAGTTTTCTGCTGCATTAATACAAAACGAGATGATTTACAAATATGCCCTAAGCCAGATACCTATGGGCAGGCATGCACAGCCAAGTGAGATGGCGGGGGCAGTATTGTATCTGGTAAGTGATGCAGCATCCTTTACCACAGGTGCATGTATACCCTGCGACGGAGGAATGCTCATCTAGATAGATGTTTTTTATGCGAAGGTATTGAAATGATTATTATTTAGTTTCATTAGTTTTATTGGTTTTATTAGTTTGGTTGGTTTATATGAAAATAGGGGTCAGGGATCAGGGGCC
>JAGGYK010000045.1 GCA_021162585.1 Deltaproteobacteria bacterium | reverse complement strand
TTTTTAACTTTTTTTCAAAGAGCTAAAGTGTTACAATGTTTTATTATTTTTTTATGTGAGTAGTTACGTGATAAGTAAATTTATATAGTCTCCAAAAGGTCTTGATGCATGAAAGTCAGGAAAATACTCCCCAGCAGAGTCTATTTCCTGGGTGTATATTGTCTTAAAGCCCAGCGAGGTGGCCTTATCTAATACTACCTGATATTCGTGCTTTGAGATGGGCCGTTTCATGTTCTCTATATCTCCGGTATAGTACTTTGGATTATACTGCGACATAATGCTTATAGGTATGTTAAGTGATATGTCTGCAATAAATTCTAATACAGCAAATGGGTTTGAAAGCATATCTGGCAGGAGCAGGTGCCTTATAATAAGCCCTTTTATGGCCCTTCCTTGTTTGTCCACTTCAAGAGGGCCCACCTCTTCCCACACATGGCTTATGATCCTCCGGGCTATATCCCAATAGTCAGATACCTTGCTCAGCGCTCTACCTGCCCAATTATCACCGTATTTTAGATCTATTAAGTATATATGAGCATGCTCATACCACTTCTGCATAGTGGATACCAATTCATACCCGCTGGAATTTACAATAATAGGTAGATCCAATCCCATTTCTCTTGCCTGCAAAAGAGACTCAATTATCCATGGGGTATAATGGGTTGGAGAGACAAGGTTTATATTTGAACACCCCAGCCTTTGCAATTTGATCATATAATGGGCCAATTGATCGGTCTCTACGGGTATCCCAAAATTATTGTGGCTTATCTCTTTGTTTTGGCAATATTCGCATCTCATAGGGCACCCGGAAAAGAATATGGCCCCAGAACCTGCACCTTGTACCAAAGGAGGCTCTTCCCCCTTGTGTATTACAACAGAGGCGATTCTAATATAATCTCTAGCTCTACAGATGCCCTGATGTACAGCTCGATCTATATTACAATGTCTTGGGCAAAGATTGCATCCCTTCATTACATATTTTCTAGATCCTTTAATATGGCTTTTCCACTGGCATCTCTTGGTATTTCTTCTACAAACACAATTTTTCTAGGTGCCTTATACGATGCCAGTCGTGTCCTAGCAAATTGTTTTAATGTCTTTTCAGTAAACATTGGGGCATCCTTTACAACATATGCCTTGATTATTGCCCCCCTCATGAGATCAGGTTCGCCTGTGATAGCAGAGTCTTTGACACCAGGATATGAGTTGAGAACCATTTCTACCTCTTTGCAGTAGACATTAAAACCTGAGGTGATAATCATCTCTTTTTTATACCCGGTTATGTATATATATCCGTCCTCGTCCATATATCCAAGGTCACCTGTATATAGCCACCCGTCTTTTATGACATCAGATGTCTCTTTTGGCCTTTTATAATATCCCTTCATGATGTTTGGCCCTTTAAATATGAGTTCGCCCCTTTGATTTGGACCAAGTATATTGCTATTCTCATCTACTACCCTGGCATTGACCTCTGGCACAGTCCTTCCTATTGATTCAGGTTTTATCTTTATATGGATATTGTTTACCGTACATACAGGGGATGCTTCAGTAAGCCCGTATCCTTGCCTTATATCTACATGAAACTTCTCTCTGAATCCATTGTATATCTCTAAAGACAGAGCTGAACCACCAGAAATTGTGGCCTTCATACGTGAATAATCTATATCGTTTAAGTCAGGATAATGTAATAAGGCATAAAATAATGTTGGCACCCCATTTATGATACTTACTCCTCCATCTGTAAGTGCATGATGCAGTTCTTTAAAGTCCATCTTTTTCATGAGATATATAGTTCCACCATAACGGAGCATAGATAGCATATTGGCAGTTACTCCAAATGTATGAAAACAGGGAATCAATGCAAGAACTGTATCTTCATCATCTCCATTAGCGCACAATCTCAGCAGATCAGAATTGTGATCCAGATTTGCGTGTGTTATCATAGCACCTATTGGGTACCCTGTAAGGCCTGCTGTATATATCATAACAGCCACATCATCAGGGTCCATATCCTCTATTATTTTGTGAGAAGGCCCAGATATCCACTCGCTAAAATTGCCATCTTCACCTGTAGTAATTACAATATCAAGTGGACAAGTATCTTTTATCTTGTCATATCGTTCTAATCTTGAGTTCTCAACTATAATGCCTTTGGCCCCTGAGTCCTTAAGTATATGCTCCAATTCCCTGGAGGTATAGGATGGATTTACAGGTACTACTATAGCACCTATCCCTACTATGGCCATATAAGATATTATAAACTCGGGTATGTTGGGCAACATCATTGTGATACGATCACCTTTTTTAATACCATGCTCTCTTAATGACCAACCAAGAGCAGATACCGTCTTGTCCAATTCATAAAAGGTTATCTTTTGGTCCTTATATATTATACAGGTCTTTTTAGGTATTTTTTTTGCGTTTTGGTCGACCCACGAGTATATATTCATATAATCCTCCTTATCTTATGTTATTGTTGATTCAATAACCTTATCTCATCTTGACTATTATATCTCCTATTATATTTGCAGCCTCGTCACCACGATCTGCAGCGTTACTTAGGTGCCTATAGATCTCTCTCATCTTCAGCATGTATATAGGATCATCTCCTTCAAACAATTCTCCCAGGGCCTCACGATAGGCCCTTTCCATCTTGTTTTCATATGCCTTTGCCTGCATTGCATGTTCCATGGCTATGTTGGGATATCTCTGTAGATTCTTTAATGCAGCCACTAATTCTCTACCTGCCTTTTTCAAGATGCCTATCATTGTATTGATATGCCCATCTGCAGATACCTTATAAATCTGCATTTCATATACGGTAGTACATGCATAATCCATAACATCATCTACAGCCCTTGATAGGGCAAATATGTCCTCTCTGTCTATGGGAGTGATAAATGTCTGATTGAGTTCCTCTATTATAATCCTGCGAAGTTCATCTGCTTCTCTTTCTATCTCCTTTACCTTTGTTGCATTTTCTAGTGCGTTATCTGAGGCAAACGCACACAGGGCATTTAAACCTTCAAGGGTCTTATTGCCCTGCTCATATAACATCTTAAAAAAGTTGTCACCCTTCTTTCTAAACCACATGCTGAAATCTTATGACCTCCAAAATATTATATTGCCATAGTTTAGATTAATTATTAATTTTAATATAGTATACCTTAAGTATCAATCTTTTCTTTTAACAGTAGGGGTCAGGTCTTAACATTTGACATTTGAGCCTAATGACACCCAATTAGATTATATAACCAGAGAAAAATGTCAAATGTTAAGACCTGACCCCTCTTTGTTCTTGTGCATATTGATAGTTTAGGATAACATAAGTTATATGTGGAAGGATGTTATAGGCCACTCATCTCAGATAGAGATGCTAAGGGCACATATTACCTCAGGCCAGATGGATCATGCATATCTCTTTGCAGGCATACAGGGTTTGGGTAAGACTCTGGTGGCCATGGAATTCTTCAAGGCCATCAATTGTCTCAAGACCCCTGGAGATCCATGTGATAAGTGTCCCTCATGTATAAAGGCTATATCAGGCAATCATCCTGATTTGATAAAGCTTGGAGTAACAAGTGGGAACTGGATAAAGGTGGAAGATGTAAGAAGTGTGCTTGAAGGTATTGCTCTAAGACCCTTTGAAGCAAGGGTCAGGGTAGTTATAATAGAACCTGCTGAATTGATGAATCCAGCCAGTTCAAATGCCATTTTGAAGACACTGGAGGAACCCCCGGGGGCTACTATATTTATACTTATTTCTCACAAGCCCAGTCTTTTGCTGCCTACTATCATTTCTAGATGTCAAGCAATAAGATTTACCCCAATAGATGCTCAAACTATTCATGAGATGGTACAGAAAGGAGTAGATCCCTTTTTAATAAATCTTACTTCTGGATCTATAGGGTGTCTTACATCTTCTGATGCTGATTTTATACTTGAGTGC
>JAGGYK010000094.1 GCA_021162585.1 Deltaproteobacteria bacterium | reverse complement strand
TGGCAATTTTTTCATGGTTAGGGCAAACAGGGCCATGCCGGTTCAAATTGTCGTATTGACCGGTTATTGATATTCTATAAGATGAGCGTTCGATTTGCGTTTAGCCGGTATCTACATATAGAGGCATTTGATGTGGCAATATGGAATACAGGTATTCCAGTCTCCCGCCGCAGGTTGGACAGACCGGGGATGGCATTGGCTGCACCTCCCTTGGTCTTGATACCTTAAGTGCAAAACCATTCGCCAATTCAATCAGGATAGCGATCTTGTTCAGGGAGACTGAAGAGCTGGGATGCATGAAGCCATAGTAACGCACCTTCATAAAGCCCGACGGCAGAACATGCTGAAGAAAACGCCGCAAAAATTCCATGACATCTACCGTGATTCTCCGCCAACGTATGCTTTTGCCCTTTTTGTATCGGAAGGTAACCTTGCCATCTTCAACCTTTACAATCCTGCTATTGGAGATGGCCACCTTGAAGACATACGGGGCGAGGTACTTGATGCTTTGCTCACTGCTCCCGACGGCCTGGCTGTTAACGTTCCACCCGATATTCCAGACCTCGGAAGGGATGTCACCATACAAGCCCGCTTTTTTCATTTCATCTCTGAATTTGGCCTTGAAGATCTTTGAAAGGGCCTTAACCGGTGCAAAGAAGTCCAGGCGGGAGGGGCGCCAGAGACCCTCCTTTGATGAGAAAGCTCCGCCCGGAACTATGTAATGAATGTGAGGATGATAATGCAGCTGCCTTCCCCAGGTATGCAGGACACCAAAAAAGCCGGGAATATCGCCACCGACAAACCTTTTATCCGCGGCCAAGGCCTTCAACGCCTTGGAAGAGGATTTAAACATGGCCGCATATGCGATACGTTGATTGCTCCTGATGAAGGGTCTGATTTGTTCAGGGACAGTGAAGGTAATCATAAAGTGATGTCCAGCCACCTGTCTTTCGAACTGTTTTTCCTGCCACCATCTGGTCTTATGGTTCTGGCAAGTTGGGCAATGACGGTTGCCACAAGAGCGAAACAGCATATGCGTCCTGCCACATTCCTGGCATTTATAGACTGCGATGCCATACTCTTGTGTGCGGCAATTGATAATAGCGTGGATGGCTTTTCGATGTTCAGCCGGCATGGCCTCACCAAACCGCTCAATATACTCAGGACCGTACGTAGTAAAGATGTCTTTGATGGTTTCCATGTTACAGTCCTTTCATGACTTCGTTAATTAATTGATAAGCGTCTTCCCTGCCCTTGTTGGTCAGATGCAGATAGATCATGGTGGTTTCAAGACGGCCGTGACCGAGATTTTTCTGAATGACGCGCAGGTTAACTCCGGCTTCTAGCAAGTGTGTGGCATAAGAGTGGCGTAAGGTGTGGATACTAACCCCCTGCTTTCTTATACTGGCTTCAAACTTGGCTCTGCGAAAGGCCCCCTGCACACTGCTTTTGGCCATGGGTGTTTCAGCCGTAGATCCTCCCTTGCCGTCTCTTCCCAGGGCAGGGAAGAGGAGTCGGGTGTTACGGTGTGTTGCCCAATATCTTCGCAAAAGATCCAGGGTTGATCCTGGTAATGGCACATAGCGGTCCTTAGCGCCCTTGCCGCGGTGGACATGAACCATCATGCGTTTACTGTCGATATCCGCTACCTGTAGATATAGTCCTTCATGCAAGCGCAGGCCGCAGGAGTAAACTGTAGAGAGATAGGCGTAGTTATGGAATGTCTTTACACGCTGAAAAATCGCGCGGACTTCCTCCCGACTCAAGACAGCCGGCAGACGATGTTCTGTCTGGGCACGCAGGATGCCGAGGATGTGCCAGTTCCTTTGCAGGACATGTTGGAAAAAGAAGCGAATACCGCAGTAGCAGATGCGCATGGTGTTCGGAGACCACTGATCCACATTCTTGCGGTGCAGGAAATACTCTTCAAGTTCTTGCTCGCTAATGCAATCCGGAGTCTTTCCATAAAAATCCGAGAGCATCCGAACCGCCCGGGCATAGCACTCCTGGGTACGTTCACTTTTGCCGTTAATTTGCAAATTCCTGATGGTCTGATCATAGTACTCTGTCATCATAATACATCTCCTTTCTTCTTGATTTTGCTGATGGAGATGATATATCAGACACTTCAGGAAAATGTTTTATGACTGGTACTTATAGAAATGATACGCCAATAACCCTGCCGCGAAGCGGCTTACTTGAACAAAGCCATGCAGCCGCAGAAGTATGTAATGAAAAAGAGAAATAGAAATGACGACGCGCAATTCAACGCTAGAATTAATTAAAGAAAAATATCCCTATCTTTCGGATGAATTTGGAGTCGAAAAAATAGGTATTTTTGGCTCTGTTGCAAAAGAAACCGAAAGAGAAGACAGTGATATAGATATAGTAGTTAAACTTAGAAAACCAATTGGATTGAAATTTATAGAGCTTGTTGAATATTTAGAGACTCTTTTTAACACAAAAGTAGATGTATTGACACAAGAAGGCATTAAAAATATCAGAATCAAAGAAATCGCTGATGATATAAAAAGGAATATTGTCTATGTCTAAACGAAAGGACATTGATTTGATTCGAGATATTAAAGAGAGCATCGAAAGAATTATCTCCTATACGCACAATATAGAATACGGAGATTTCACACAAGACTACAAGACCCAAGATGCCGTAATCAGAAATATTGAAATCATGGGAGAGGCTGTAAAGGCATTGTCTGAAAAGGTGAAGAAAGATAATTCTGATATACCTTGGAAAAACATTGCCGGAACAAGAGACAAACTGATACACGACTATTTTGGTGTAAACATTGACATTGTGTGGAACATAGTAAAAGGAGAAATACCAGAACTTTTCCCGAAAATCAAAAGTATTCTTCAAGATATGAAAGAAGAAAACGGCTAACAAGGCAAATTCACTCGGACGGCAAAATAGGCTCAACTGCTTACCAGCAGCCTTGGGTCGCTTATTGACCTCCTGCCTCACAACAATGTAACGACGCAATCGGTCCCACTTGATATCCTTGTGCTCAAATGAAAATTCTCCCACCGCAACCCCCTTGGCAATCCACTTCCATTCCTCAATCTTGGAGATCTGAGCCTGTAATATTGTCAGCATGGGAGCTGCAATAATGTAACTGTGCCCCCCTGACTCCAAATATTCAATAAATCTAACATCATAAAAACCAGAATCACATAATACACGCCTTACCCGAAACCCCTCTCCAAGAGCCCGATAACTCTGTTCAAAAAAATCCCGCGCACTCTGCCCTGCACCAACATCCCCAGAACGATTCCACAGATTTACCACATACCCACTACCCAAAAATGCCACTAGCATGATGCGATGGCCGACCCCTCTTTTTTGGATTGTACCCTTTCTTGGCTCCCTCCTGTACACCATATCGAGTCATTACTGTTGAGTCTAAATTCAAATTGTCCTCATTTATCCCTTCCCAACTCATAACCTTCCTGGCAAATTGCCGGCAACATACCCCCATTCGCTCACTCTGCCCCTGACTGCTAATCTTACCCCAAAACCGTGTCAATGTACTGGTAGCTTTCGGAAGCCACCTCACCCCAAATGCCGCATAAATAGCCTCCACTCCATGCCCCCACCAAGATAAATGACTAAATCTGTACCCCCCAACCAATACCGTCAAAAACTGAGACAAAACCTTCTCATATACCCCTCCACCATTGTTGGACCTCTCCCCTGCCTGTTGCAGACAGGTCAATCGGTATGCTCTCCCTAACCCACTCCCGAAACCCAACCTTCTCCAAAAACCTAGATACCAAACTCGCTATCCCTCCCCACGCAGTAATTGGCTTCCTGGTAAATTGAACTCGTACTTGATTTGCTCGCCAAGATTTATTACTCTTCTTACGCTTGTTAGTTTTCATTTTTTTATGCTCCTTTCTTTGATCTGTGTTGGTGATAAAAAAGGAGCATTTTCTTTACCTTAAGCCAATCCCTCTCCTCATCCCCTTATGCCTAATGCAATATTTGGTATAAATGTCAAAATATCACATAGGCCGACTCCGCAAAAAGTCGGAAAAACACCCCGTTGTCATTCTGGTGAGCCGAAGCCCTGAGTATAACGAAGGGGATAGCGAGGAATCTGATATCATTAAGATTCTTCGTCGCTTCGCTCCTCAGAGTGACACCAAGAGGAAATGGGGTCAGGCACCCTTCCCATGTATCTTAACTTCTAGATTCTGAATTCTGACTCCTGACTCCTTTTTCATATAAGAAATTATTTTCTATAATTTCATTCACTAATCTCTCAGCATCCTCAACACAAGTTATAATCCTGATCGGGATTCCTTTAAACTGTGTAAGATCTGCACAAGCAACTTTACATCCCTGAACTGCCAGGACGAAGACCACATCCCTGTGCTCGGGATTAACAAACTCAATTAAATCACCACAGGCCTTTTCTATATGTTTCACCACCGCCACTCTATTATATAAGGGGTTACACCCGCCACAGTATTTCAGGGCCACCTTGATCCTTATTTTACTTCCTCCTCTATGCCACAGAGCCTCTTAGCACTCCTTTGCTTTTCTTTTAAATTTACTTGACGAGAAATCATAATTCTTTGTGCCTGAGGAGAACCTGCCCCGTGCATTGATTCAGTGAGATATCCCACAGCGGCAGTACCCAAAGTAATATTTTCAATCAACCTTAGTATACGCATTCGGTTTTCCGTTGGGACATTGGGGTTTGCTTTGTAGTATTTCTCCACCCACTTGCCAACATCAGTGGATTTAAAATCTTCCTCCGAGGGCAAAGTGACCATTAAACCGCCCGCAATATCCTGGGCAAGTCGAGATATCTCATACGGGAAACGGGTAACATTTTGCTTATGCACATTAGCCAGCAGGGTATTGACATAGTAGGTACCGCTGGGTTCTTTGTGCCCCTGTGATGCACATGCTATACATCCGCAGTAGAGAGTCTCGTTGAGGTGATTCATCTCAATGATTTTATCTTTAATATGCGATGCCTTCTGTACACCATTATATTCGGCAATCGTCTGAGCAGCACCAATAAGCACATCACCAACGCCGACCTTACATGCGTAACTCTGCCTATGATACGAAGCAAACTTCTCCACCAGCGATCCTGCAAACTCATACTCCTTATACATAAAGACCCTCTCCCAGGGAACAAATACATTGTCGAAAACAACTAGTGCCTCATGTCCGCCATAAAACTGATTTCCACGGTCAATGGTGCCCTTCTCCAATTTCCTCGTATCACAGGACTGGCGTCCCATGATGTAAACAATGCCTTTAGCATCACTGGGAAGCGCAAAAGAGATGGCATAATCCTTATCCTCTTCACGCATGGAGATAGTAGGCATGATTATTATCTCATGAGAATTAAGAGCGCCTGTCTGATGCGCCTTTGCGCCACGAACCACTATACCATCTTTTCTTTCCTCTACTACATGCATGAACATATCAGGGTCTGACTGCTGATGAGGAGCACGACCTCTATCTCCTTTAGGATCAGTCATGGCACCATCACAGGTCAAATCATTTTCCTGTACATATTCAAGATATTTCAAAAAGCGCTTGTTATATTCTGTGCCATATTTTGCATCGATATCAAAGGTTACTATGGAGAGTGCATTAAGCGAATCCATACCCACACAACGCTGAAAGCAACATCCAGTATAAGCGCCTAGCAGCCTTCCCATCTTACTCTTCTTTACAAGATCATCCAGGCTTTGGTGAATATGGCAGAAACGATTAATCTTTTTACCTGTTAGATGTGATGTAGCCGTCATAATGTCTTCATGTTCTGGCTTGTTTGCTAATTCATAGGTGGCAGCTACGGCACTCATGGAGGGGCGGATAATAGGATTATCAACAACGTTTTTTACCCTTTTCCCAAACATATAAACAACAAGGTTTAATTTCCTGAGGCTTTCTTCATACTGACCAGCATTCATTATTGCCATATGTATTCTCCTTTCAATAAATTTTTTTAATCTTTAAAAACACATCATAAAACCTCATCGGCCCGTTTAGGGAAACAGGCCCTACATTGCTCAGAACAGAATAATCCTATAACCACCCATATAACTCTCTGCATTCCCTGCGAAGCTGGCCTCTGAATTCAGGTGCTGCAATATTGATAAGCTCCTGAGCCCTTTTACTGCATGTTTTACCCTTGAGGTGTGCAATTCCGTATTCTGTTGCCACATAATCTACATCATTTCTGGAAGTAGTAACAGACTGCCCACGTTCAAGTGCCACAACTATCCTAGAGACGCTCCCTTTTTTAGCAGTAGCTGGCAGTGCTATTATGCTTCTCCCACCGCGGGAGCGTGCCGCTCCTCGTACAAAGTCAACCTGTCCTCCTACCCCGCTGAACTGCCTGGGACCAATAGTATCTGAAGCAACCTGCCCCAATAAGTCAACCGCAATGGCAGAATTAATAGAAACCACATTGTCATTTTGTGCAATTACAAATGGATCATTGGTATAGTCCACAGGATAGGCCTCTATGAGAGGATTGTTGTCAACCCAGCGGTATAGCTTTGATGAGCCCATAATAAAAGTAAGTGAGATCTTTCCCGGATGCAGTTGCTTCCTCATTCCATTTATTACCCCTTCTTCTGTAAGCCCCATTACACCATCTGAGATCATCTCGGTATGAATTCCTAGATCTTTCTTGTCTTTCAGAAAGCTTAAGACTGCATCTGGAATAGCCCCTATACCAAGCTGAAGGCAATCACCATCTTTAATAAGCCCTGCAATATGGTCCCCTATGGCATTCTCAACCTCCCCGATCTTAGAAGGGCTAAGTTCATACAGGGGCATCACACTTAAAACAAAATAATCAATATCTTTTACATGAAGAAGGGATTTTCCCCCTGTTCTCGGCATCTGGGGATTCACTTCCGCAATGACTGTGCTAGCACTTAAGGCAGCCTGCAGAGTATAATCCACAGATATACCAAGACTGACATATCCATCTTTATCTGGTGGAGATACAATAATCATAGCCACATCAACCCCAAGCACACCCTCACGAAAAAGTGATGGTATCTCACTGAAAAAACAGGGCGTATAGTCTGCTCTTCCCTCTGCTACTGCCTCCTTGGTGGAAGCACCTATAAAAAGCCCATTATGCCGAAACGAATCAGAATATTCTCTTCTACAATACAGGCTTTTCCCCATTGCTACCATGTGAACAATCTCAACATCTCTCAGTTCGCCTGCACGAGAGACTAGTTCTTCAACCACGACTCGAGGCTCCCCGCTCGCATGCCCAAGGACAACCCTATCTCCAGATTGCACCGCCTTTACTGCTTCTTCAGGGGGTACTATCCTGCTATTATAGTAGTCTCTCCAGTTCAATTCTATAGCCTCCTTCTTATTATTCATATAGCGAGTTCCTGCCTATCGTTTATATGCAGCAGTATAAATCTTTTTCGCATCTTCTAGTTCTATTTTCCGAGGATTATTAGCCAAAAGCCTTGTTACCTTCATTGCACCCTCAGCAAGATCAGATATAACCTCTCCAGGTATTTCAAGCTCTGCAAGATTTCTTGGAATATTTAAATCACTCGAAAGCTTATTAACAAATGCAACTGCTGATTGAGCATTCACATCCTCTTTATCCAACATACAACGTGCAAGGTCGGTAAACTTATCTTCACTGCCCACCATGTTGTACTCCATCACGACCGGCAACATCACACTGTTTGCAAGACCATGGGGGATATGATATGTTCCTCCAAGAGGATAGGCAAAGGCATGAACAGCCGTAACACCGGCGTTGGCAAAGGCTATGCCTGCCAATAAACTCCCCTTTAGCATTGCCTCACGGGCCTTAATGTCTGTCCCATTTTTATATGCCTTTCGGATATTATTGCTTATGAGGGTCACAGCTCGAAGCGCAAGAGGATCAGAATAATCACTGGCATTCACAGATGTATACGCCTCTATTGCATGCGTCAAGGCATCCATGCCAGTGAAAGCAGTTATATGCTGGGGCATCCCTACTGTGAGTGTTGGATCGAGAATCGCACATTTTGGGATTATTTTATTAGAAACTATTCCTTTTTTAAGGTGCTCCTTCTCATCGGAAAGGATTGCTATAGGAGTCACCTCACTTCCTGTCCCTGCAGTAGTTGGGATTGCTATCATAGGGATGGAATCCTTTTTCAGTTGGTCGATGCCGATATATTTGTCAATATCTCCCTCGTTTCCTATCGATGCTGCAGCAACCTTGGCCGAGTCAATGGAACTTCCACCACCAATCCCGATTACTGCATCTATGTCAGCCTTTCTGGCTAAATCTGTAACCTCACTCACCAGAGTAATACTTGGATCAGGCTGGACGCCATCAAAGAGAATAATAGTTTTACCAGCAGTACTTAATATGTTTTCAAGATTTTCATATATTCCGGCTTTTACAATCCCCTTGTCAGTTACTACCAACAACTTTTCAGCTGATAACCTATCCAAAAAAGGCAGCACTTCATTAAGAGCTGTGCTTCCAACATATATTTCAGGTATAGGTATTATTCTCATACTACCTCCTCCTTAAATTAATTTGTTATTATATCTGTTATTATCCGCAAAGACCCTTACTGCCTAGATAACACCTTTTGCCATATCTATCTCTACATATTTCTTCTGGCAATTTTTCCCTAACGTGGGCGACTGCAATAGTTTGTCCTCCACTGCTCCAGATTGCGCTAATTTGAATCATGAGCTTGTACAATCTATACAATAAAAGCTTTCGTGCCTTTAGTGTTTTTACTAAAAGTTTACGCACAAAATCTGATCACGGCTTCTTAATTGTTGTTGTAGTTTCGGTAAAAACTAACCCCTTTTCAGCTAATCTTGGAAACATCTTTTCAGGCTCAATGCACTCCTCTGGTGCCATCACTCCTTTCGCCTTCACTTCTCGCTGAGCAATCATCTGCGCGCCAACACATGCTGCTAAGGCTGTTCCTGCCCCCACGCTTCCCGTCCCAGCAAGTGTAATTTTTGTATCCATGCCTTGCTTCTTGCCCTTTACCTCGACTACCAGACCCGAGTGTATCCCCTCCGGGGGAATGTCCACGGCTGGCAAGGTGCCAAAATGAGCCACCAGTAAATCTCTTGGTGAGACCATTTGGCCTTTTACTGATATGGGTACAGGGCTTGTCAGACCCGCCATGGCAAGGACTTTAAACAAGTCATCATATTCCCTGGGCAGTGATCCACCTTTATTGGTGACGATTTTAACCCCTTTGATATTCTTTGAAAGGGTAACAGGCTCTGGGTGACCCCAATAAGAAACCCTGCACTCTCCGATGGGATCAGGAAAAACGACTGTTTCCTCACCTGAGAGGGCAGGAACGTCAACCAGTTTTCCGTCAAGAAACTGCGGACACGTCCCGGTAATCATGTGAAAGGTATGGTACATAACGCCAGGACCCTCTGGTTCTCCAGCTCCAATTACCCAGGAAATATGTATCTCGTCTGTTTGATCAAGTGTGTCGGAGCCATAGCGTGCAAGGACATTGGCCAGGCCTGGACTGGCCCCCAGGCCTACAATAATCGTTAAACCCTTTTCCTCAGCTTCATCACTAAGAGCAAGCATCTTCAGAGTGGAGTCGTAATCGTCGCAAATATCAACGTAGTGCCTGCCTGCTTCTATAGCCGCCTTTACTGCTTTAAGACCTAAATTGTAGCAGGGCCCAGTGTAGTTAAGCACTACATCAACGCCTTTCATGGCCTCAACCAAACCCTGGTGGTCATTGATATCAACTTTCTGCGTCGAAAGCTTTGGGCTGTCTATGTCAGCCACCGCTTTTTCAGCTTTTTCAATATTTAAATCCCCGATGATAACCCTGGAAACGTCTGAGCTCTCAACCAAATCCTTTGTTCCAAAGATTCCTATCTCACCGCATCCTCCTAACACTAGAACATTCATTTTTTCCTCCTTTTTTAAGAATTTAGCCATCTCGTTGTTATAAACCCTCATGGCCTACCGGCCACTGGCGGAGTATGAAAATATCCTCGGGATGGGGATTCTTTCGCTTGCCTGAACCGTTTTTTGATACATTCCTAAGCTCGCTTGGATGTATTAGCAAAAAACGCTTAAAGGAATATCTCAAGAGCCCCTCATCCCTTAGTCTGCTCGGACAGATCCCCTCCTTGAAGGGGTATAACACCCCCTTCCCCCTTTGAAGGGGGCCAGGGGGATGTTATTGGGAGAACAACACCCCCCCACAAGGGGGGACTTTCTCCGACAGGCGCTAGAATATGCATTTCAATCCCCTGACCCCTATTTTCATATAAACGTATAAACGCGCATGAGCGCTTTGCCCTCACAACGAAGGATGAAAACAGCTGTATAATAATGGAAATTTAGTTCATCAGCTCTCAGCAATGTAGGGCCCGTTCCCCTGAACGGGCCAATGAGGGCAAAAGGCCCCTACAAAGCTTTGTGCCTATTTTCATATAGCCCCCATGTCCTGTCGGAGACACTGAAGGATGAAAACAAAACAACATCCCAGTCCGCTGTCTCCCCCGTCTCAAACTGAC
>JAGGYK010000301.1 GCA_021162585.1 Deltaproteobacteria bacterium | reverse complement strand
GGCCCCTGATCCCTGACCCCTATTTTCATATAAACCGGCTACGGACACTATCTAGAAATAAATCCACTCACTCTTTCAATGATCTTTCACATTAGGAATGGATATAAGCCCTTTAAATCAAAATTATTATAGCATAAGAAAATAAAGATATCTGGCCAGGCAGACTACCTGGCCAGATAATTATCCGGATCTATTGTAACAAAGAGCCTATCTCGCCAAACATCTCGTTGAGCTGATCGAAGTATTTAGGACCCTCCAGACTCGTTATCTTGTCCCAGTTTTCCATGACCTCTTCTGGTGTAGGGATTTTCTTGCCATCACTCAAGATTGCACCAGGACCTGTCAGCATGGCTGATCTGCTGTAATAACCAAGGCCTGCATTAATAATAACCCCTGAGTCATTGCACTGTTCTGAACACATATACAGTACTGCAGGAGTGACAAACTCTACCTTCATCTTCTCAAATATTGGTGGCGGCAAAACATCTTCTGTAAGTCTGGTTGCAGCAACAGGCGCCAATATATTTACCTTGATATTGTATTTTGCACCTTCCAGCTTCAATACATTTGTTAAACCTACGATCCCCATCTTAGCAGCAGCATAATTAGTCTGACCAAAATTGCCAAACAGCCCGGCACCAGATGTAGTCATTACTATTCTGCCATAACCGTTTTCTCTCATGTTAATATAGGCTGGCCTTGTGACACAATATGCGCCTTTTAAATGTACAGCACCAACCGCATCCCAGTTTGCCTCCTCCATCTTGGCAAAGGACTTATCCCTTAGGATACCTGCATTATTTATAAGTATGTCCACCTTGCCAAAGGCATCTATTGCGGTCTTTGTTATATTCTCTCCACCTTCTACTGTTGCAACATTGTCATAATTTGGCACAGCCTCACCGCCTAAGGCCTTTATCTCCTCGACAACCTTATTTGCTGCTGAATCGCTGGAGCCAGTCCCATCCCTTGCACCTCCCAGATCATTTACTACAACCTTAGCACCTCGTTTGGCCAGCTCAAGGGCATGGTTTCTTCCCAAACCAGCGCCAGCCCCTGTTACAATGGCCACCCTTCCTGTAAAATCAATCTTTGACATAAGACTAACCTCCCCTCTTTAATCTTTATCCTTTTCCAGGATGTTACCCGAATCCTTTAGGCAACACCCTGTTTAATCCCTACTACTTTAATCCTTAATCCTTCTTTATCTCTGATCCCTGTAAACTGATCTATCCCCTACTTGGCAATGCCGCTTCAAAATGTCCTGTTATCTTGACATCCCCATTTTCATCCTGTGCCACCACCTCACAAGTGATGAGATTTTCCCCTGCCTCGACTCGTCTATCTGTGACCTTGCCTGTGACCGTGATAGTATTGTTCGGTTTGGTCATACCGGCAAAACGCACCCCGAACTTCTTCAGGTATTTCCTGGGGATCCAGGAGGTTATTGCCTGGCCTACAAAACCCATGATCAACATGCCATGGGCAATAACCCCATCCATGCCAATGGCCTTTGCAAAGTCATCATCTGTATGAAGAGGATTAAAATCGCCTGATGCCCCTGCATACATCACGTGCTGAAGCTTTTGGATTGGCCCTTTTACCAATTCGGGCATTGCATCGCCCACATTGATATCTTCATAATATATTTCTTGCGCCATAGTAGCCCCCTATTTTCTCTCAATGAGTAGTGATCTGGCCTTGGCTACCTTCTCACCCTTCTGATTAGTATAGATGATCTCGACAGTAACCATATCCATCTTCCTTCCAGACTTGCTCGTTTTCTCCTCTACACTGACAACCTTCGGCTTACCAGTGAGCACATCGCCTGGGTAGATCTGCTGGTAATACTCGTACTCCTCCTCACCATGCAGAACCATAGCAAAATTGATTTTAAGGTCATTGATTACATCCGGCATTGAGCTACACCACATCATGGGCACAGTCAAGAATGTCGGAGGAGCGGGGCAATCCTTATACCCCTCTTTTACTGCAGCCTCCCTGTCCAGGTAAATCGGGTTGGAATCTCCAATAGCCTTAGCAAGTTCCCTAATCTTGCCCCGTTCTACCTCCCATACTATAGGAGGATACTCTTTACCTTCCTTTGACTTATCAGCCATACATCACCTCCTCTTTTTAAGGGCTAAACATCATGTTTACCAATAATAGCCACACTACACACATTCATCATAGGGAATCCGCCCAGGTTGTGTGTCAGACCATATTTAGGATCTTTAATCTGTCTCTGATCACCCCTGCCGTGGAGCTGCAGATACATCTCATAGAGCATACGAAGCCCGGATGCGCCAATAGGATGACCAAAGCACTTTAAGCCACCATCTACCTGACAAGGGATCTTCCCGTCTAAGTCAAAGAACCCATCCATTATATCCTTAGGGGCCTTACCCCTTTCAGATATGTGCAGATCCTCCATGGTTACCAGCTCGGTGATAGAGAAACAATCATGCACCTCCATCATTGAGATTTCTTCTCTCGGATTTTTGATACCAGCCTCTTTGTAGGCCTCAGCGCTTGCCTTTGATGTAGTAACAAAATGATCTCCTTCCCAGGCGCTGTACTGTATCTCCTCGCCGTTACTCAGAGATAATTGCAGGGCCTTTACCGTGATAAAGTCCTTTTTGCCCATACTCTTGGCTATTTCAGGCGTTGTTACTATAGCGCAGGCAGCGCCATCACTCACACCACAGCAGTCAAATAATCCTAAAGGATATGCGACCATGGGTGCATTTAATATTTTATCCTCGGTTACAGCTTTGCGAAGGTGTGCCTTTGGGTTTAATACCCCATTTGCATGA
Source organism: Deltaproteobacteria bacterium (assembly GCA_021162585.1). Lineage (GTDB taxonomy): Bacteria > Desulfobacterota > Desulfomonilia > UBA1062 > UBA1062 > JAGGYK01. The sequence continues at coordinate 3,004 of JAGGYK010000301.1, read as the reverse complement.
CTCTTGGCGGATACATGTGCCATGGCATTTTTGAGGTCTTTCATGTCGATCCCGTACTTTGCCGCATACCCACTTGCCAGCATAGCAAAACAGCCAGGCGCAGTAGCGTTAGGAAACCAGAGTCCATTTAGCGTCCCCATTGCCGAGCTAAACTCGGGCAGCCCACCGTAACCGATATCCTTCAATTTTTCAGCCCCGATAGCCAGGCATATATCATATGCACCGGATGCAACCGCATACACTGCGCCTCTGAATGCCTCTGTACCGCTTGCACAGAAGTTCTCCACCCTTGTTACCGATATGTTGGGTAACCTCAATGTCATGGACGCAGGCAAGGCGCTTTTCCCTACATTTACCTCATCAAAGCATGTACCAAACCAGGCTGCCTGGATCTCATTCTTTTCGATCCCGGCATCTGCCAGGCACTCCTGAAATGCCTCGACCATCAGCTCTTCAGCACCAACATCCCATCTCTCACCAAACTTGGTGCAACCCATACCTATTATAGCGACCTTATCTTTTATTCCCGTTGCCATAGTTCATTCCTCCTTATTCTTTTACCTGTGGAATGGCCTTCCAAAAATACCCACTAATGCCACGCATATCATCTTTATATTTCCTTCTAAAGGACATCTTTATTGGAAGCCCCACCTTTGTTTGTTCTAGGATACAGTCTGTAAAGTCAACAAACATCCTGCCTCCATCATCAAAACCTACTAGACCATAGATAGCTGGCGGATCAACAGATGCAGAAAGCATATCTCCTGTATACATTAGCACCTTACCAGGTTTGTCTGCAAACTCATAATCTTCCATTTCACCTACAGCATTACAATCCGGATTCACACACACTGGCGCAGCAGGAAATTGAGGTGTACCACATTTCTTACATTTACCCCCTACCAGACCAAGTATCATCTTGCGATTTCTCCACAAGGTGGTCAGAGATGTATTAGGGTTTGCCTCCCCTCGAATCCCTAAATCTGCAGTGATTAGATCCCTGAACTTGGCATACTTTTGATAGCTGGCGAGCTCTACCCTGTTTGCAAGCGAGCCTTTGATACCAATCGGCCCTTTGAAATCCTTAATCTTGTCTGTCATCTCAAATGCCAGCACGTCACAACCCTGGCCAAAACTGGCAACGAGTATCTTATCACCTGGTTTTGCCTCTTCAAGCGCAGAGATAAACATCACGAATGGATGAGATGTGCCTGTATCACCGCAGACTTCGTGCATATTGTCCTGCACCTTGGATGGATCAAGGCCTAGCTTTTTGGCAATGTTTGCATGCTCTCTCTTGAAATAGCAGGGAAAGATCACCTTATCAAAGTCACCTATGGCCATGCCATACTTCTTCAAGAAACCAGCCACGGCATCCGGGATAATCTTTGCATACCCTTCATCCCTTACCCATCTCTCTTCCCATGTATAGTCGGTCTCCTTACCGCATGCCTTATAGTGGTCTACAAAATCACAGCTCAAAGAAAAGTGTCCTTTGAACTCCGCAATGACATCATCCTTGCCAAATAAAAGGGCTGCAGCGCCATCTCCTAAAAACATCTCATACATGGTAGCCATCTTTGCCCCGCGTTGATCAGATGCCACGACCAGGACATTATTATTTGATCCTGCCTGAATCGATTCTATGGCTGAGATCGCAGCAGTAGTCCCAGACTTCAGAGATCCAGTATAATCTGCGCAAGAGACACCTTCTTCCTTTGTGTTAAGTGCTGTAGCAACCACGTCTGAATTGAGCCTGTCAGAAAAAGGCAGTGTGGTTGATGCCAGGTAGACGCCATCTATCGCCTTTCTGTCTTTGCCAGTTACGCAATCATATGCAGCAGCAACTGCCATAGATAGGGCATCCTCATCCCAGTTGGCAACTGACTTTTCCCCCTGAGCTACTGCCATTATCACAGGAAAATACCAGGCCATGTTTTGAACTATAACCATCCGATTCAATCGGAGCCGAGGTATGTACCCCCCATAGGATGTAATACCGACCATAATAAATCCTCCCTTCGTATTATTATATTGTTATTCCTCCAAATACACCCTTTGATTTCATGCCTTCAATCTCATGGCTACTATAACCAAGAGACTGCATTACATCCAGGGTGTCTTTGCCCAATTCGCACCCAGCTCTTTTATACTCTGGGCTACACTCAGAAAACTTGACAGGATGAGCAATCTGGGTGATAGGTTTACCCCCAGGGCCAGGGACATCTACAAATAGGCCTCTGTCCCTTGCAAGGTCACTACTGGCTGCCTCTGACAGCGATAGCACAGGTTCAACACATGCATCTATATCCTTAAATTTTTCGACCCAGTAATCCATTGGTTTAGTCCTTATTACTTCTGCCACTTTTCTTTTTGCTTCATCCAACCTTCCGGGTTGCACTACAGTTCCTTCAATGAGATCTTCAACCCCTAAGGCCTTACAAAAGGCAGAGAAAAATTGCGGCTCTAGACCTCCAAAAGAGATATATCTTTCATCTGCAGTTTTATAAAAACCATATAAAGAGCCACCATTTAACGGCTCTGTCTCATAACCCACACTTTCTCCACCACCACCCAATTCCTTAGTAGCACATACAGCGTGATAGGGAAATAGGCCATCTGTCATAGATACATCAATATGTTGGCCTTTACCTGTTCTCATCCTATATATAACAGCAGCAAGTATACCAATAATTGCGTTATTCGAGCCGGAACCTACATCTGCTATCTGTATACCCATCAGTGTTGGTCCGCCCTTCTTTGTTCCAGAATAACCCATAATACCTGAAAGCGATAGATAGTTGATATCATGGCCAGCCCTATCCTTCAAAGGGCCAGTCTGTCCATATCCTGTGAGCGAACAATATATTAGCCCAGGATTTATAGAAGAGAGCCTCTCATAAGACAAGCCCAGCCGATTCATAACCCCAGGACGAAATTGCTCTATTATAATGTCATAATGATTGAGCAGGCGTTCTATAATAGAGAAGCTCTCTTTATTCTT
>JAGGYK010000221.1 GCA_021162585.1 Deltaproteobacteria bacterium | reverse complement strand
TAAGGATGTATTAGCAAATCGCGATGGAAGATCCGCTCAAGAGTCCCCCATCCCTCCTCTCGTAAAGTATTCTTATAGCCTTATCCCCCTAAGCCTAATGTCTCGTGCCTATAAAACGGAGAACGGACAACGGCATTTTCATATAAATACCGATTTTAGTGTATTGGTTTTTGGGGAATTTCTATGCCCGCAAGATTCCTTTTGAATTGCTTATATGTTATTCTTTTTAGTGCAGTATCATGAGTGGCAGATCTAAATTCTTCTTCCCTTATAAGAGCAAGTTTCTCTATAGGGTATTTTGATAATTCATTTGTATTCATAAAATCAGGCTCTCTGGTAGGGATAGGCCTCCTGTTCCATGGGCATACCTCCTGGCATATGTCGCAGCCGAATAACATGCCATGCTGTCTTATTTGATCCTCTTTTTTAAATTCTCCTTTATATTCGATAGTAAGGTATGATATGCACAGTCTTGCATCAATAGTGCGGTCTTGTCTTATAGCTCCTGTAGGACAGGCCTCAATACATGCCATGCAGTCCCCACACCTGTCATAACAGGGGGTATCTATGGGGTATTTTTTGTTAATTATCAGCTCACCTAAGAATATCCATGATCCAAGTCTTTCATTTACAAGTAAAGAGTTTCTGCCTTGCCAGCCAAGGCCTGCCTTTTGTGCAATAGCCTTTTCTGCAATAGGGGCCGAATCAACAAAGATCCTTGCCTTAAGGCCTGGATCTTCCTTTTTCATGAATTTATAGAGCATTTTTAATTTATCTTTTAATACCCTATGATAATCCTTTGCCCTGGCATACCTGGAGATCAGGAGGCTTTCTAAATTGTCTTCTTTGAAATAACTGATTCCAATGGATATTATGGTTTCCCCATCGGGAAAGACTAGCCTTGGATCAAAGCGTTTTAAGGGATTATTGTACAGCCATGAGAGTTTTCCTGCATAGCCAGATTCAATCCATGCCTTAAACACCATATAGTTTAGTTTTAATGGCCGGGTATCTGTGAATCCAATAAGGTCTATATTTATTGCATTGGCATACGCACAGATCTCTTCTTTAGATATCATACACTTGTGTTCTCTATGATAAAGAGCCTGCATGCATGAGATTCTAAAATCCCTGCCCTTAGTATACCATCCTCAATAGAAGCTGGGGCACCTGTCCAGAAGTCATTTACTACTCTAGTTTTAGGACCTGGTAGGTTTACATGCCTGAGGTCGTATACTTTATGTTTGGCATGGCCCCTAAAGTTATACACACCTATAAACGTCTTATCATTGCCCTGGGCTACTTGAATCTCTGGGATCTGGTTAATCATTATATCAGGACAGTAGTATCTAAAAGAATGTTCTGATACTTCTCTGGACAGGTAAAGCGCCTTTTGTATGAGCTCTTTTTGTTTATCATCCAGTGAGCCTAGATTATCTGATAGCATAAGGGGGCCTCCTGAGAGAGCAATGACTGTAGATAGTGTTATGATTTCTGGATAAGTTAGCTTATTATTTACCTTGCGCACTATCAAACAATCAGGGTCATTCAACCACCACTTCTTTTGCATGAGTGTGCGCGTCAAGGTATTTCTGATACAATTTTTTGTAGATAGTTGTTCAAATCCCTGCCCAAGGAAGTCTGAGACAAACCCGCTCCAGTAAGGGGTAACATCATTACCTATACGCATGGTATCCACCATGCCTATGGCAGGGCCAAGCGGGCATCCACACCCCAGGATAAGGGTCTGAGGTTTGCATGATTTGCGGATAAGAGCCAGTCCAAACCTCATCACCTCAGCCAGGGTTAAGGATGGGTCATGACGTATGCCAGGGAGGCAGCCTGCATAAAGGAAGTCGATCTTTAAAAATTCAAATCCGTATTCATAGGTCAGGGTGAAGAATAAGTCTTTGATATACTCCTGGACACCAGTGTGAGTAATGTCAAGTGCATAGGTCTTTCCAAATATCCCCCAGTTTGGGTTCCACAGCGAGACTACAGGGCGCAAGTATTTGTCTTTTAGGATCCAATCAGGATTTTTTTTGAATATGGAAGAGTTTTTTCTTACCATAAAGGGTGCGGTCCATACCCCAGGCATTAGATCAGCATCCTTTATCTTCAGGCTGATATCCTTTAGGCTGCTTCTAAACTTGTTGTTTGTCTCTGTCCAGTCGCCTATTGCCTCTTGATAGCCGTCGTCCAGTTCAAAGATATCTATATTGAATGTCTTTTTATCTACCTTTATTACCTCAAGGTTTTTGATAAGCTCATCTTCATCTATATGGGCAAAATAATAATACCAGGAGCACCACCCATCCTTTTTAGGGGTTATGTTTTCAACATTCATCCTCCTTGCTAACAGATCTGCCCATACCTCCAGCATCAAAGAACAGTCATTGCCTTGGCTTAAGTATATTGGAGGGAGCTTGATTGTAGAAAAGGGCTTTAATAATATATTGTCGGTCTGGACCTGGGTGTACAAGATTAACCTGCCATCTTTTATCTCTGTTCCCACCTGGGTAAAGAAATGGGTAGAGTCTAAAAAGCCAATACATGCCCCATGGTCTTTTTTGAGGGAGTATAGAACGCCTACCATGTCTGAGGTGAACCAACCCCTTTTCTTATTCTTTGGCAAAGCAGTGTTATTGTGTAAGACCCTAAGTGCTGGCAGACGTGTGTCCTTTTCTCTTTCATTTAAGGAAAAGGATCCTGTGCCTGAGAAGGACTGAAATCCATTGAAAAAGAAACGATATGATGCCAGTTCCCTTTTTGAGATATCTAAAGAAAATATTAGGGGTCGAAGTATATCGATCTTTAGCTCTACACTTGAGCTGTTTGTAATGGATGATTTGATTATAGAGTAGTCTTGTTCATCTTTGATATCGAGGTTAAATTGTAAGTCCCTGTTCTCTTCATGTGCAGGAAAGTCCTCGATTGATCCTGAGAATAGTATTTCTCTGCCATTTTTATGATATCTAATAAGATATGATTTTCTCTTATTATATAGTAGAGAACCTTTTTCCATTTTTGTCCTTGCTTTATTTTTAGGGTATTATATCAATTCTTTGCAAGGACATTTTCTACTTTGCGTAAAAGGTCATCAGGTAAGAAGGGCTTTTGTAGAAATTCTATATCCTTTATCTCATCTTGTCCTATAACATTTCCCGTATAACCTGACATATACATGACCTTTATATCAGGCTTTATAGATAGCATCCTCTTTGATAGCATTTTACCATCTATCCTGCGCATTATTATATCTGTAAGCAATAAATCTATTTGGCCTGGATACCCTCTTGCCAACTGCAGGGCATCTCCTCCATTTCGGGCTGATAATACCTTATACCCCCTTTGAGATAAGATCTCTATGATTAGATCACGGACAGTGTCCTCGTCCTCAACAACTAGGATAGTTTTTTGCTTTTCCTTATGTGACTTTTTTACCTTGTGATCTTTTTTTTCTGGTACCTCCTCCTCAGCCCAAGGCAAGAAAATCTTAAATATAGAGCCTTTGTCTGGCTCGCTCTCTACCACTACCTCTCCTTTATATTGTTTTACAATGCCATATACTGTTGATAATCCAAGGCCTGTGCCTATATCTTTTTCCTTGGTAGAGAAAAACGGCTCAAATATATGCTCTTTCACATCTTGCCTTATCCCAATGCCAGTATCTTTTACAGATATCATAATGTACTTGCCTGGGTTAAGGTCGGTGTAGCCCTTGCAGTATGCCTTATCCAGACTAACTTTGTCTGTATAAATGGTGAATTCTCCGCCCTCTGGCATAGCATCCTTGGCATTGATAGCCAGATTAAGAATAATCTGAGTGAGATGAGCGGGATCAATATTAATATTCCCAATTTCAGGGGTTGTATGCACGATCAATTCTATATTCTCTCCCATCAACTTTTGTAATATGCTCTTCATATTAGAAATTTCAGCATTTACATCAACAATTTTTTTCTCCACTCTCTGTTTTTTAGAAAATGCAAGGATCTGGTTTGTCATCTCAGATGCCTTCTGGCCTGCCTTATATATCTGTAGGAGCTTTTTATATGCGGGGTCATCTTTATCAGTAGATTGAATTAATATCTCTGTATGGCCATTAATGACTGTGAGCAAGTTATTAAAATCATGAGCTATCCCACCTGCAAGTCTTCCTATTGCCTCAATATGCGCTGTCTGATGAAGCTTTGTCTCCAGGGCCTTGTGCTCTGTTATGTCCTGGGAGTTGTACTGGAATGCAACAACCTTTCCACCTTTCTTAATAGGCCTTCCGGTCGTTAGGCAATAAAGTAGTTTGCCATCCTTTGTTATATTACGACCCTCATACTGTATCTCTTTTCCTGCAAGGTTTTTCTCCCAGATCTCTATATATTTCTTTATATCATCCTTATGTGCAAGTTTAAGGATATTCTTACCAATCAATTCTTTCTTTGAATAGCCCCCAGTATCTACTACCTTTTTATTGACCCTGGTAATGAAGCCCTGCGTGTCTGTAGTGATAATCATCTCGCTTGCGTTCTCAAAGAGATCCTCAAACAGAATTTTTTCTTCCTCAAGCCTGTCTCTTTCCTCTTTAATCTTTGTTATATCACTGGAGATGCCAAAGATCCCTATTGGATCTGATCCTGAATCATGTAGGGCTATCTTTGTGGTCAGGAAACAGCACTTTTTGCCCCCTGGCAGCTTGACCTCTTCCAGTTTTCTTATCAAGGCCTTACCTGTCCTTATGATTTCCTGCTCATCTTTGTGTGTCTTAGCCGCATATTCTTTTCCAAAAAAATCAGAGTCTGACTTTTGTAAGGCCTCTTGTTTGTCATCTACCCCTAGTGTCTTCATATATGCATTGTTTATCCATGTAATGCGTCCCTTTGTATCCTTTAGATACAGGTTTTCAGACATATTATTTAACAGATCATGGAGAGGTCCTTGATTTAACATAGCCAAAAAGCCTTTATCTGCTCTGTTCATGAAATATATACCTCAGACGTTTTATTAGGTTATCGGCACAATCTTATGTAAGGATTAGTCCTAAGACAGTCAAGAGGCAAGAGTCGTAGGGGTCAGGTCTTAACATTTGACATTTTAAAACATAATGTACAATTAAATCAGCTGGTTAAAAAGAAATGTCAAATGTTAAGACCTGACCCCTACGATCCTACGATCATAACAATATTTCTGCTAATATATTTGATAATTCATTCATGTTGAATGGCTTATTCAACCTGCCTATTACCATGGAATTGGAGATTATGTCAGTACCGTCCTCATAATTAGAAGCAAGACCTGTCGATATTATAACCCTGGTATTAATATTTTGTCTTTTCATCTCTTTTAATACATGCATACCATCCATCCCTGGCATGATCATATCCAGGATAACAAGATCAAATTTGGTGCCATCTTTTTTTAGGATATCAATGCATTCAAGACCATCTTTTGCAGTAACTGCTGTATATCCAAGGGCTTCTAACATGTCTTTCCCAATATCCCTTATCATATCCTCATCATCTACCAGCAAGATATTTCCATGACCTTTTTTGGGGGTCATTTCTTCGTATTGTTGTGTAACCCCAGTTTTCTTTTTCGATAGAGGCAAGAGTATAGAAAATTTCGTACCCTTTCCTTTTTCTGAGTATACCCTGATGCTACCCCCTGCATTCTTTATAATATTATATGCCATGGATAAACCCAGGCCTGTGCCTTTTGTAGGGCCTTTCCCCTTGGTGGTAAAGAATGGATCAAATATCCTGGGCAGGATCTCTTTATCCATGCCGCAACCATTATCAGATACATCTATCTTTATAAAATAGCCAGTCTTTGGAAGTAGATACTGTCTTTTTGCGGATTTATCTATATGTGTGGGATATGTCTTTATAGTAATCTCACCCTCTTTGGTAATACCTATTGCATCCCTGGCGTTTATTATAAGGTTTAAGAGGACCTGGACAAACTGTGTGCGGTCGATGAATACATTATAGTCTTTATTTTTAGAATCAAAGGATATCTGTATGCTTTTGGGTATAGAGCTTGTTGCTATGTTTAAGACCTCTTCTATAAGATCGTTTACAGAAAGGTTCTCTGGTTCTCCCTCTTCTTTCAAAGATAATACCAGCATTTGTTGTACCAGGTCTTTTGCATGAATGCTTATATTTTCTATTGTATCTATGTATCTTGTTTTCTTTGTCTCATCATTTGTAATCTTTAACATGGAAAGATTTCCGATAATCCCTGTAAGGATATTGTTAAAGTCATGGGCAAAACCACCTGCGAGCTCGCCAATGGTCTCCATCTTCTGTGCATGGAGGAGCTGAAGTTCCACACGTTTTTTTTCTGTGATATCTGCTGCATTAAATACAACACCTTCCACTCCATTAGATGCAAGTGGATATATATTTACATCAAATACCTCTTTGGATTTATCTACCAGGGTTTCTTCAGGTAGAAATTCTGGTGTCTTACTCTTTTTTACCTTTTCTATAATCCCTTCATATCTTTTCAAACATGGATCAATACGTGAGAATCTTTTACCTTTGAGGTTAGTAGCAGATCTATTAAAGAATATCTCTGCCACTGGGTTGGCCATGTCAATATTCCCATCTTTGTCAAAGGAGATTATAAGATTTGGGCTTGATTCTATGATACTTTTTAGATGATCCTTTAGCCGTGCTATTGTTTGCTCAGCTTGTTTCAGTTCTGTGATATCCTGAATATTGCATTGTATCTCAACAATCTTTCCATCCTTTTTGATTACACTTCCACTTGCCAGCAGGTAATAGATCTTACCTGCCTTTGAGATACCCCGTAGCTCATAATGAGGATTAAGACCACTTAAGATATCTTGCCAAAATTGGATATATTTGGCTTTATCTTCTGGATATGCAAGCATTGCTACGTTTTTTCCTATCAATTCCTTTTTTGAATAACCAGTGATTTCTTCTGCCTTGTTGTTGATTCTTAAGATATATCCTTTAGTGTCTGATGTAATGATTATTTCATTTGCGTTCTCAAATAGAGCCTCAAAATTTACCTTAGCTTCTTTTAAGGCCTTCTCCGCCTGCTTGCGCTCGGTGATATCCTGGGCATTGTATTGTATCTCAACAATCTTTCCATCCTTTTTGATTACACTTCCACTTGCCAGCAGGTAATAGATCTTACCTGTCTTTGAGATACCCCTTAGCTCATAACGAGGGTTTTTACCATCAAGCATATCCTTCCAGAACTGAATATATTTATCTCTGTCTTCTGGATAGGCAATCTTTAATACGCTCTCCCCTATTAATTCTTCTCTTGAATAACCAGAGGCATCTTCCACCTTTTTGTTAAGCCTCAAGACATAACCATTAGCATCTGTTGTAATGATCAGTTCGTTTGCATTCTCAAATAATGCCTCAAATCGGGCCATGGCGTCTTCTAATGCCTTTTCTGCCTGCTTGCGCTCGGTGATGTCTATAACCAGGCCATAAAATCCTATCTTTTTTCCAGATTCATCTTTTAAAAGTGAGGCGGAGTTTTCAATAATTACCTTTGCCCCATCTTTTTTTGTGATTTCATATTCTATGACATCAGGTTTGCCTGTTAGGTACACCCTGTGAAAGGTATCAAATATCCGCTTGACAGTAGGCTCATCTGTGTAATCCCTATAATTCAGGCCTATAAGTTCGTCTCTGGTGGCTCCTGCTATCTTGCAAACAGCATTGTTAATAAATGTAAGGCTACCCTTGAGGTCTGTCTCGTAATACCCTTCATGCATCCTTTCGAAGATCTGTCTATATCTTCTATCATCAGTCTTCATGCAGTAAAGTCTCCTGAACTAGTCTCTCTATACATGCGTTATAATAATATCGTCAGATATGCTTGTAAACTTGATAAAAACCTAACTGTAGTTGGAAGAGGAGTTTTTTTGTAAACATCCAGCTTCGCTTTGCGTTGGAATTGGAGCGTTGGAGTAGTGGAATACTGGGCTGGGGGTTTGATTTAGATGATGTCCGTAGTCAGTAGTCCGTTGTCAGTTGTTTAAGTGAATAGTACATGGTAGGTAGGTAATAGTTGAGGGGCTCTTGACTCACGACTCTCGACTGCTTTAATAGTCATGGCAGGGTTAAATATCTTTACAACGGTCAACGGATAACGGACAACGAATAACGGATTTAAGGTTATCTCTTCATATCTCGATAGAAAGATAGATGAAAGATCAAGGCAGTATCAATACCATTATAAGAGAGATGCAAAAGGTTTTTCTGGGGCAGATAGATGTGGTAAAATATGTCTTATGTACGCTCTTGACAGGGGGCCATATCCTGATCGAGGGTGTGCCTGGTGTTGGCAAGACACTGATTGGGCTTACCTTGTCCAGGCTATTAAATTTAAGTTTCAGACGTATCCAGTTTACAAATGATATGTTGCCTTCTGATGTTATAGGTTTTCATATGTTTCGCAAAGGTTCAATAGAGCCTGAATTGATAAAAGGGCCTGTGTTTGCCAGTATAGTGCTAGCAGATGAAATCAACAGGACTTCTCCCAAGACCCAGTCTGCCCTCTTAGAGGCCATGCAAGAAGGGCGGGTCTCCATAGATGGTATTACATATCCACTTTCAGACCCTTTTATGATAATAGCCACTCAAAATCCCATAGAGATTGCAGGGACCTTCCCCCTGCCAGAGAGCCAGTTGGACCGCTTTCTCATAAAGACATCAGTTGGATATCCTCCTGCCCAGGAAGAAAAGGAGATTATTTTAAGGGATATAGATCACACTTATGCCTTAAATCTTACCCATGTGATGGATAGAGAGCATATAATTAAATTGAAGTCGTATGTATCTCAGGTAGTTGTACATCAAGATGTGCTTGATTATATTATCTCTGTAATAAGGGGCACAAGGGCCTATCCAAAGATAGAGCTGGGTGCTTCTCCAAGGGGAGGGCTTGCCTTAAAAAGGGCATCTCAGGCATGGGCATTTATACATGGTAGAAACTATATTACCCCTGGAGATGTGACAAAGATGATCTTTCCTGTGTTGAGCCATAGGATTATAACAAGGGGGGTGGATCCAGTAAGTGTCCTGGAAGAGATTATTGATACTATTCCAGTCCCTGTTTAAGTGGATCAGGCCACCCAGGGGTTTTAGACTTACAAAGGCAGGTAGGATATTCTTTGCCTTTTTAGTAGCAATAATTGTGGTAGCCATGCTGACCGGGAACAACCTCTTATTTTTAGTACTATCTGTTATGCTTGCCTTTATGATTGTCTCCGGGATAGAGTCTGAACAAAATATCAAATACTTAGAAATAGACAGGTCGCTTCCTTCAGAGATATTTGCCAGAAGGTCTGTAAAGATATGTTATGCCATAAAGAATACACGGTGTAGCTCTTCTAGGCTTATTATATCAGAGACCTGTCTGCACAACCAGGTAGGATCTGTCAAGGCCCCTTATCTTTCGAAGAATACCCCGGAGCTCTTTTATAATAAGGTATTTTTTGAGCAAAGAGGCAAGACCAGATTAGAACACATAAAGGTCTTTACAGCATATCCATATGGGCTTTTTGAGAAATCCATCACATTTAAACTAGGAGCAGATATTATTGTATTTCCTACGCCTCTGCCATGTTCAGATCTGTTAGGTTCTGGGTGGAGACAGGATGGACATGGAGCAGATAAAGACCTTGATGCCATATCACACATAAGGGCTTACATACCTGGGGATTCACTTTCCAGCATTGCCTGGAAAAAACAGCATACTAGTCTCACAACAAGGGTAATAGAAGGGGGTTCTGGTGGCTCTGGTATAGTGGTGGTGCTTCCAGGGCCTGATATTGAGACCAAACTTGGCAAGGCCACCTTTATAATCCTTGAGTTTTTTAATAAAGGGCTCAAGTTTGGGCTTTGCATAAACGAGTATTTCAGCGGTCTTGATTCCTCACGGACCCACAAGATAGAGATATTAAACAAGATTGCCTGTGTGGAGGCGATCAGTGATCCTAAATGGAGCATATTTGATGCAGACACAGACCTCATATACATCTAGACTTGCTGTTGTTACTATAGCTATATCCCTTTCAGGGATATTATCCCTTAGCCTTGCTGGCATGCTTGCCTGGCCAGTGTTTGGTGTGCTTGCCATATTTCATCTTATTGTATACAAAAGGTTTTATGGTGAGGATCTCCTACCTGCTGGTCTGGTTGGTACAGCCACCCTTATAATATTTTGCCTTGAGGTTATAAGGATATGGATGGGTGGTAAGGAGATGATAATCCCTGCACTCAGGGATACAATAGTTGTGCTTGCCGTGACAAGATTAATCTTAAGAAAAGGTGCAAGGCAGATTTATCAGATAATCGGGATTAGCCTTGCAGGGCTTTTATTTGCAACTATTCTTACTACAAGCCTGGTGTTTTTGATAGGTCTTGTATTAATGGTCTTTATTATACCAGCAGCCCTATATTATCTAGATGGCCTTAATTTTGAGGGTGATCAATATGATAGAGCCCCCAGGGCCTTTCATTGGCTTGCGGTAGGTCTTAGCATAGTTGTGCTTACATCACTACTTTTTTATATTATCCCCAGACCATGCTCTACTATCGTAGGCCTTGGCCTTACTCATCAGAGAAAGACAGGCTTTTCTGAAGAGATCAACTTGAAAAGTGCTTCTCCTATAGAGGAAGATACTCACATTGTGATGAGGATCATATGGGAGGAAGGCCACTCGCCCAAGACATTTTATCTGGCAGGGGCAAGGCTGGAAAAGATAACAGATCATGGATTTGAAAAGTCTCCTGCCCCTACTAAAGATTTCATGCATGGTGGTAGACCAGTAGATAGGCTTACCATTTATCCTACAGGCCTTGATGATAGAAATGTCTTTTTCCCATTTCGAATTGTAGACATATCACCAGATAATATTGCAATTCAAGGAGCAAACTATTATTGGAAGGATGGAGTTCCACCTGTTTATGATGTCTGGCTCTCAAGGACCCCTGTTGAAGGTAGCCCTTGCAGCATATCTTTATTACCGAAAAGGCTTGATGCTGTTGGCTCATTTGGCAAAGCAAAAGCAGGTGAGGGTAGTTCGTCTGATAAGGCAGAAAGGATTATGGCATATCTTAAAGATAGATGTACCTATAGTATGAAATCTCTTGATATACCAGCTAATATGTCTCCTATAGAGTGGTTTGTATTTAATGGCAGAAAGGGAAGCTGTGAATATTTTGCCTCTGCACTGGCCGTAATGCTACGTGGTTCTGGTATCCCTTCACGGGTAGTCACCGGGTTTTATGTTCACGAGTACAACCCTAGTGGTAATTATTATATAGTCCGGGCCTGTGATGCGCATGCCTGGGTAGAGTATTGGGATGGTCTGCCTTTGGCAGGTTGGCGCATTGCAGATCCTACGCCACGTGCGTCTGATATATATGTATCTAAAGCAAGTATTATTGATGCTATCCGTTTCAGGTGGATCAGGTGGGTTATACACTATTCTTTAGAGGATCAGATCCACTTTGCAGGTTATGTAAGGTTAAATACTCCAGATATTATGAGACATGCTATAGGTTCGCTACCTTTTATATGCGCATCTCTCTTTGGTCTGGGGCTCATTTATCTTATCGTGAGACGTAAAAGGATGTCTGTGTATGATCAGATAATTATGGCCTTTGCTAAAAGAGGGATAAGGCTAGACAGATATACTACTCATGAAGGCCACCTGGTACATATTGAGAGTCTATGGCCTTGCATAGCCCCTTACTTCAAGTCCTATCTGAGGGATTACCTGGCATGGCGTTTTGGTGATAAAAGCATAGATATAAAACCGAGGACAGAAGACTTTCTTGATAAACTTAAGTCTACTCCTCTCCCTTAGAAAGATAGTCGACAGTCGGAAAGGCTTTAAGCCTTAATGCCTTAAGCTTAAAGCCCCCCTATGGTATGATAGCGATCTCTACCCTTCTGTTCATTGCCCTGCCCTCAGAGGAGGAATTGTCTGCTATAGGTTTTGTCTCTCCATATGAAATAGCGCACAGTTTATCTTTTTGGATTCCTTGAACTTCAAACACCATAAGTACAGATAGTGCCCTTGCCAGACCCAGATGCCAGTTGGTTGGATAGACATTTTCAATGCCTTCTGGGATAGGGGTGTTATCAGTATGACCTGCTATCTGGATATAGCCTGGCTTCATTACCTTCATGCCTTGGGCTATCTTTTTTATCAGTCTGTTACCTCTGGGTGTGAGCCATGCGCTCCTGGCAGTAGGGAAGATCATCCTCTGTGGTATAACAATCTTGATATTATCACTCTCCTTTATTACAGAGACTCTACCTTCAAGCCTTTCTTTGTCTAAAAATGATATTATATATTCATAGTCCTTATTGAGTCTCCACTTTGCCTGCCTTTTATCATGGATGATACCTTTGAAGTTGGCTATTTGTGCTATTAGCATCTTACTTTCTTCGAGGCACTTTATATTCTCGTCCAGAAGATATTGTTTCTTATCCAGACATTTTTTCAGCTTTGATGAAAGAGACTGCATCTCCTGATTTGAGAGGTTTAACTTTTCTTTTAGCTCTGCATTTTCTTTTTTAAGGCTTTTTATATTATCTCTACACAATTTAAGTTGATTAGAGATATTATTATACTCATTCACCTCAACCATATCTTTGTGATGAGCACATGCCCAAAGGGCAATTATTATGATTACAAAATAGGCTATTATACGACTCATTCTCCAATAACCCCTATAACACCCCGTTTTCACTTACAATCATCTCCTTTTTTTGAAACATAACCTCCATACATGTTGTCTTCTAAGCCAAAACATTCCCTAACAACCCTAATAATTTTTTCTTATCATCAAAACACATTCCCTGCAAGCGTTTTGGGCGTTTATATGAAAATAGGGGTCAGGGATCAGGGGCC
>JAGGYK010000265.1 GCA_021162585.1 Deltaproteobacteria bacterium | reverse complement strand
TTTTCATACTTGGTTGTGAGCGTGGATCGCTCATACGCGTTTATATGAAAATAGGGGTCAGGGATCAGGGGCCAGGGGTCAGTTTGAGACGGGGGAGACAGCGGACTGGGATGTTGTTTTGTTTTCATCCTTCAGTATCTCCGACAGGACATGGGGGCTATATGAAAATAGGCACAAAGCTTTGTAGGGACCTTTTGCCCTCATCGGCCCGCTTAAGGGAACGGGCCCTACTTTGTGATACGTTCATTTTCATCCTTGGTTGTGAGCGTGGATCGCTCATACGCGTTTATATGAAAATAGCAATCAGCTTTCAGCTTAGAGAGAAATATGAAATGATTTTAATCGCTTACAGGAGGGAGAGAGGAACCCATCCCTTCAAGCCTTTCGAAGGTAAGTTAACCTATGAGTTATGTTACCGATACGATCCGATAAACCATCCATGGATAAGAGTTATTCAGCCTGGTCCTGCCAAAGAAGAGGTAAATTTTTCTATCGATAAGACAACAAGATTTATCAAGTCAAATATATTCCCTATCTTAGATGCAAAATAAACACTGATTGTACCCTTTAAAGATAGTCCAATTTACCGGATTATATAAGATATGTGTTTGGTACATTTTAATTACATCTGATATTTTCCTTTGACTTTTCTTAAGGAGTTGTTATTAGTTTGCCTGTATAGTTTAAAGTTGCTTTTGCTGCTTAAGCTCTGGGAAATGTGTTAAATTGAGGGACTCTAATCGCTGGGAGCCCAGCTGATAGAGGATCATTGTTGATTTAAAGGAGAAAAACCATGAAAGGAAAGGAAAAGGATTATTTTATGGCCCTCTACGATGTGGCCAAGGTCATTAATGCATCTTTGAAGACCTCACACGTCCTGCACGAGATTACCCAAAGTGTGGTCAAGGCAATGAAGGTCAAAGGTTGCTCCATCCGACTCTTAGGCCCACGAAAGAAAAAGCTTCTTGTGGGAGCAATTTACGGACTATCTGAGGACTATATCCGTAAAGGTCCGGTTTTAGTGAAAGAAAGCGGGCTGGATCAGAAGGTCCTCAAGGGAGAGACCATCTGGCTAAAGGATGCCCAGACAGACAAGGACTTTCAGTATGGGGCCAAGGCCAAAGAAGAGGGGATCAGGTCAGTGTTGGTTGTTCCCCTCAAGGTCGGAAAGAAGGCCATCGGTGTATTACGGGTCTACACATCCAGGGTTCGTGAGTTCAGCGGGCAGGAGATCCAGTTTTTAGAGGCTGTGGCTAACTTAAGCGCAATAGCCCTCGAAAATGCCCGATTCCACCAGGCATTGCAAACCAACTATGACCTGCTATTAGCTCATAAGTATCGTATAGATGATAACTAAAGGAGGGACTATGATTCGCATTGGCATAAATGGTTTTGGTCGGATAGGGCGTCAAGTGCTAAAGGCCATCCTTGAAAGGCATCCTCAGGCTCTGGAGGTGGTAGCCATCAATGATCTATCCGACGTAGAGGCTAGTGCTCATCTTTTCAAGTATGACACCACCTATGGCCGTTTTCCTGGAGATATAAAGATCAAAAAAGATGGTTTCGTCATTAATGATAAGTTTATTAAGAGCTTTGCCTTCAGGGATCCTGCATCCATACCTTGGGATGAGCAGGGAGTGGATATAGTGGTCGAGAGTACAGGTCTGTTCAGGACTGGCCCCATAGCCAGTGCTCACCTGGAGGCCGGGGCCAAGAAGGTTGTTATTACCGCTCCAGCCACGGATGAGGATATTACAATAGTCATGGGGGTCAACCATAGGGCATACAAGTCAGAAAAACATCATATTGTATCTAATGCATCCTGTACGACCAACTGTCTGGCTCCACCAGTGCTGGCACTCCACAGGTCTTTTGGCATAGAAAAAGGCATGATGACAACTGTGCATTCTTATACAACCGATCAGCGAATTTTAGACCTGCCCCATAAGGATCTTCGTCGGGCCAGGGCTGCAGCTATGAATATCATTCCAACCACCACAGGTGCAGCCAAGGCCCTGGCCCTGGTTATCCCAGAACTTGCCGGCCGGTTTGACGGTTATTCATTTCGGGTGCCTACCCCTACTGTATCTGTGGTAGATCTTGTGGTACAGTTGAGTAAAGAAACCACAACTGAAGGGCTACAGGCTGTCTTGAAAAAGGCATCTCGTACTGCATTTAAAGGTATTATGGCCTGTGTGGAAGAACCACTGGTCTCCATGGATTTTAAAGGAGATCCTCACTCCTCGATTGTGGACATTGAATTCACCCAGGTTCTCCAGGGCAACATGGCCAAGATCGTAGCCTGGTACGACAATGAGTGGGGCTACTCCTGCCGTGTGGCAGATCTGGTCCACTATATGGTACAAAAAGGCCTGTAGACCACAGGACTAAAACTCCCAAACATATTCTTTAATCTTCGGGAGGATATCCTGTGATATGGGCTATCTTCTTGTTTAAGGGCTCCATGACCTTATAGGTCCTCTTATACACGTCATTGTACAGGTCATTGTATATCCTGTGGTTGGCTGGAATAGGCTCAAAGGTTTTACCCTTCTTCACCATGGATGCCACTGCTTCCTCAAAACTATTAAACATCCCTGTCCCCACAGCAGTGTCTATGGCTGCACCGAGTGCGCATATCTCTGATGTGGCCATCCTCGATGTAGGCAGGTTGAAGATATCAGCTGCTATCTGAACCGCCATATCACTCTTGGAACCTCCCCCCCCAACCCGTATCTCATCTAAGGTTATTCCCGTCTTATTATGGACAACCTCTAAAAGACGGCGCAGTTCATAGCCTATTCCTTCCAATATAGCCCTGTAGATATGTGCCCTGGTATGGACATCACCAAAGCCTATGACCGAGCCCTTGGCATATTTATCATAAATCATAGGTGACCAGTATGGCTGGAGCATCAGACCCATGGAGCCTGGAGGGATTTCTTTTATTACCTCATCAAATACAGTCTCAGGGGCAATCCCCCTTTTTTGAGCCTCCAGGGCCTCTCTATGTCCAAATTCTTGCTTAAACCATGTGACCATCCAGAAACCCCTAAAGATGAACATCTCAATGTCCCAGGTATTAGGAAGTGCAGCAGGCCAGGTAAAAAACTTCATGTTTTTTTCTGCAATATACTTTTTGGTAATCACCTCCATGCATGTAGCTGTCCCGAAGCTTATTACCCCGATGTTTGGCTCTATGGCCCCTGCACCGAGGAGTTCAGACTGCTTATCACCAGCGCCTACCACCACAGGTAATCCCTCAGGAAGCCCTGTTTCTTTAGATGCCTTTTTGGTGATGTGCCCAAGCACGGTATCAGGTGTATAGACGTCAACAAGGTGGTCCCGATCGAGGGCAAAGGCCTCGTATGCTGGCTTTAAGGAATGCCACTTGAGTTTCTTATAATCAAAGGGCCACAGCCCTGTAACCATGCCGATGGAGTCCTTGAATTCTCCGGTCAGCTTGTTTACAAACCAGCCTGATATCTGCATGAATTTATAGGCCTTTTTGTATATGTCAGGTTCAAATCTCTTAATCCATAGGAACTTTGAGCTCTTCTGCACATACTTAATGGTGTCTGACATGCCTGCCACACCAAAGAGCACCTTGGCTATTGTACTAAGCGGGGGGGGGGCTGCCACGGTACGTTGATCCAACCAGATAACAGCTGGCCGCAAGGGGTTCCCCTCTTTGTCTACAGGCACAAAGGTTCCCCTCTGCGTCGTAATCCCAATGCCTGTGATCTCCTTTGGATCAATATCGATCTTGGACATAAGGCCTTGGGTTACCTGGCAGAGCTTTGCCCAGTAATCTTCTGGCCGCTGCTCAGCCCATCCGGGTTTCAGAGAGAAATAAGTCTCATGTGAGGCCTGCTCAATTGCCACCTCATTTCCTTGCCTGTCAAAAAGGACTGCCCTTACACTTTGTGTACCGGAATCTATTGCAATTACATAGTTTTTATTTGCCATACTTTCCTCCTTTTATATAATTCAAAGATACTTTATTATTGTTACATGTATCTAGGATTCAGGCTCCCATGTGCTGTCCTGTAAACGGTAATAATCGAAAAACTTTTTTTTATGTTCTTGAGCCTTCTTGATCAGGTCTTCCTCCTTCAGATATCCCATCTGTATAAGTATCTCTTCGATCTTGACCAAGGCCTGCTCGTATGGCGGACACCCTCCAAGAAAACGGTCTATCCCCTTTAGCTGCATCTCATTTCTTATCTCCCTCAGATCCCCTCCAGTTGAAAGGGCACACTCCCCTAAGAAAAAGGTATGTTCAAGGTCGGTAGAGATCTTTGGAGGAACCTTGGGATCTACGCCAACGATCAAGGAAAACCTCTGGGGCACTTTGGCTAATGCGGATTCCATTAGGGCGGTCATAAGCCAGCATGTGGGGCAAGCCCCGCCAATATAGAGATCAATATTCGGGTACACACCGGTGACAATACTTTCAATAGGCTGGGTAAAGTTGATGGGGAGCTGAAACTTTTTCCTTACCTCAGAGACGGTATTCCCAATCACCTCGATTAAGAAGGGGTTTGCGATGCCAAGTCCGTCATGGGCAGCTATCCTTGTCGTACCAACGACCAGAGGGTTATCTACACCCATGCACATGGAGGCTATGGCATCCACAGCAACAGGATCATCTCCTGCCATAATAATTCCCATCTCTACGGGGCTTCCTCCTTCACCTGCGCCCATGCCCTCCATACCGATCAGCCCGTCAAGTATTACCAGGTCTGGTTTTCTGATCTTGCTGATATCCACCATGTGCTGGTCCAGATCATCCCTGTGCGAGAAATACCTGCCCTTTTCATCCAGAAGCCCCTGAAGGTTTTTTATGGATAACGTCACCATGGTCATGGTATGCGTCTTCATAGCTGGAATGTTTATGAAATAGTCTGCATCAAGGACAGCCTTTGGGTAGTTGA
This sequence comes from Deltaproteobacteria bacterium, assembly GCA_021162585.1. GTDB lineage: Bacteria > Desulfobacterota > Desulfomonilia > UBA1062 > UBA1062 > JAGGYK01. The sequence goes on along the minus strand of JAGGYK010000265.1, from coordinate 3,647 downwards.
CTCTATGAAGTGCCTTACCGCCCTTGATGTCTACCACCACCTTCTTGGTGTCCTCCACGCCAACCACCTCGCCACCAGCCTCTTCCACTGCCTTTTTCACCCCGAGCATACCCATTACATCAATAGTACTAAAACCGCGTACCATCCCATGGGCCGATAGAGACGGATTTACCCTTTTCATCAGTGTACCCACGCTTACACCTTCAATTACAGTGACCCTTTCTGCGCCAGCCTGCCTTGCAAGCCTTACCACAGAGGCAATCACCCTCCTGTCCACTGAAACAGGTGGGGGATAAGGTGCAAAGAGGTTTGGCTTTATGACCACATGATCGCCTTTTTTTATCCTTTTGGTCAGGCCACCTAAAAGCCCGACAGCTCTACCTACCATTGCATCTATGTCTGAGGTGCTAAAGGGAAATTCCCCCTTTACAATCGCTACTTTTGGCTTTTTATTCATATGTATCCCCTACTATTTGGCACTAAAGGCCTTTCTTCTTTCTCCTGTAAAATCAAGGCCAAGCGTACCACCTGGATTCATAATGTTATTCGGGTCAAGATAAGCCTTTATGGCCCTTAAAAGATTCATACTTGTCTCACCCATGTACTCCTCATACCATGGTGCCATCATCCTACCTATGCCATGAGGGTGAGAAAGCCCCCCGCCGAACTGTTCTATGGCATTGATGATTGAAGTGTGGTACTTTTCAAAGTCATCGATCATGTCATCAGGCTTCATCCGGGAGATAAATATAAAGTAGAGATTTGCCCCGTTCTCATAGCAATGAGAGGCATGCACCATGCATATGGAACTTGGCCTTGCCTTTACCACCTTTTTCACCCCAGCCCATAACCTTGGGATATCCTCCCATGTACATGCGGTTTCCAGGGTGTCGGTCATGACCTTTATGTCCATCAGCTCTTCCCTTAAGTATGGGTCATTGTAGCGATGTTTGTACCACGCCTTCACAGCTATGGAGCCGAAGAAGCTTATAGCCCCATGCTTCTTAGCAATGGCCTTTGCCTTTTTCTTTATCAAGTGCCCTGCATCTTTATCCCCTTCAATAGATCCAAGCATGAGACATCTCTTCCCATCTTTATAGCCCAGCATTTTAAGCCCCTTGTCTATGGGGGTATCGCTTATTCCCTCAGTAACAAAGGCAATTGATGTCTCTTCAGGGTCGGAAATACGGAACATGTGCGGAAAGCCAAACCCACCCTGCATGATCTCACGCATGGAGATGACACATTCTTCCCAGTCCTTAAACAAAAAAGAAAAGTATACCCGGTTCTCTGGCTGAAACTTCCATATCTTGAGCGTGACCTCGGTAAGCACACCTAGAGTTCCTTCACTACCCATGACCAGGTGGCGCAGATCAGGTCCTGTGGCAGCCCTGGGGAAATCCTTTGTGACAATAAGCCCCTGCGGGGTGACAAATCTCAGCCCCAGTACCATATCCTCTATCTTGCCATAGCCTGTGGAAAGACCACCTGCCCCCCGGGTAACCACCCAGCCCCCAACAGTGGAATACTCAAAGGATTGGGGAAAATGTCCATTGGTATAACCGCCAGGAGAAAGAGGTGTCTTGTAATTATTGAGGTAGTCTTCATAGGCAGGGCCAATTATGCCTGGCTCTACTGTGACACTACAGTTGATCTCATTTACCTTCTTTACCTGATTCATATGCCGGGTAAGATCCAGGCTGATTCCGCCTTTTATTGGCTCAAGACCTCTTGTTACGCTTGAGCGACCACCGAATGGAATAAGAGCAATCTTTCTTTCATTGCAGAACTTGACCACTGCTATCACATCATCTTCATTCCGTGGATACACCACCACATCGACTAATGGCTCCACCTTCTCCAGTCTCAACTTGACTATATCAAGGTAAGTAAATCCGAGGCTGTGTTTTACCCTCTCATAATCTGATGTGTCTACATTGCCTTGGCCCACGATACCTTTTAGAGCGGATATGTCGCTTTCTGGAAGGGCTGGTAGCTTGTCGAGTTTGACCTTATCCAGACCAGGTAAATGGGGGTTTTTAAAATCTTCCTCAGTTACCCCCATATTTTTTTTTAAGTATTTTATCAGTCGTTTCTTAGGCTCTTCAAAGTGGTGGGGATCTCCCCATTTAAGTATGGACCGATAGGAATTTTTAGCAAATGATCTAATCGCCATTTTCCACCCCCTTCTTATGCGTTTTATCTATTATTATGCGTGCCATCTCAGCAAAGCCAAGACTTCCGTTGGCCGAAGTAATGTATTTAGGCAAAAACTTCATTTTAGGGGCAAACCTCTTTATATTGGCAACCCCAACAGATAAAAGAAAAGCTTTGAACATGGGCTCATCATTAGGAGAATCACCGATAAAAAGAAATTTTCTGTCTATTTCTTCTTTATCCATATTTAATCTTTCTTTTATAAAGGTCCTTGTCATGGTAAGTTTATCATAGTCTCCAAACCAACCATTTACGTGTATAGAGCTTATCTTATATCTTGCCCCGTGCTTGGAGAAGACATTACATATCTGACCTATCTCTCTTTCAGTCAAAGGGGAGACATCTTCAGAAAAATCAATAGCGAGGTCGAATAAACGATAAGGCTGGTCTGTGGCAATCCCTGCTCGTGGGATCTTCCTCAGAATCTCTTTCTTGATTGCTTCGATCTCCTTTTTTTTCTTAGCAACCTCCTCAGGAGGAAAGAAGTATCTATGCAAGAGTTTTCCTTCTTTTTTATTATAGTAAAAATAAAAGGCCCCGTTTTCCCCAACAATCCCATCCACAGGCCACATACGTGCAATATGATCACACCACCCTGCTGGGCGCCCTGTGATAGGGATCAAAAAAAGACCTGCCTTATGGAGATCCCAAAGGGCTGAATAGGCATCTTTTAAGATCTTACCTCCTGAGGTGAATGTATCGTCAATGTCAAAAAGGATCCCTCTAAGGGTCTCACATTCTGAAATAGACATCTTAGAGATCAGCTCCATCTACTCTCCTTGCTTTGCCTGTGCCTAGGGATATTTTTTATTATTATAGCTGATCATAAAAAAAAGCAAGCAACATCATTTATTAAAGGTAACTGAATGCTTACGAACAGAGGAAGAGTAGCCCTTTCTGAGCCTTGGAAAAAAGACCGGAAGAAGGACTCCCGGCCTTTCTGAATCTTTTGATTTCCTTAACCCTCGTCATCGTAATAACGACCTGCTTTCTCTGCCTCTGGCGGGACTTCTGCCTCAATAGATCGGTTGATTCCTCTTGCGAGGATGATGGAAATGATGAAGAGCAGTACAACGGCAATAACAAGGATCAAAATAATTGTCGTTATCCATGCCTGTGCCTCTTTTTCTATTTGTTGAGAGGTTTTCATGGCCTGTTCATTGAACTTTTCTACATCTACCCCCATTCCAATCCATCCAAATCCCGCGGGCTCAGGGTAGTCTTTATTATAAAATGGTATCGGGGCATAGGCCACAAGTTTGGTGTGACCTTTAAATTGATATGTTTTAATCCCAGAGTGTCCGGCAGCTGCATCCTTCGCAACCTCCGGCAAGCCAGGATCCATAGAACCAAGAAGATTAAGGTTTAGGACCTCTTCCCCTTTCTTGGTCATTTCGTCAAATGTTTCATCAGTAATAGGTGGAACAGGC
>JAGGYK010000093.1 GCA_021162585.1 Deltaproteobacteria bacterium | reverse complement strand
GTTGCTTTATGAAAGATTCAGGCAAATGGGAAGAAAAAGGTTTTACATTGATAGAATTGTCTTTGGTGCTTGTCATTATTGGTTTATTAATGGTGAGCATACTCAAGGGAGAGGCCTTGATACAAAGTGCAAAGATAAAAAGCCTTGTGAACCAGAAAGATTCTTTTGTTGCTGCTATTTATACATTTTATGACAAATACAACGTATATCCAGGAGATGAAAATATCAATGGCACCCCAACAAATGATACTCACAACGGTAATGGAAATGGCTATATAACTGGGAATGAGCGGTATTATGTATTTGAGGACTTATGTCTAGCAAACCTTATTCAAGGGAATTATACTGGTGCTACTGGTAATGATCTCATCCATTCATTCGGTGGCCATATGTATATCCTCTGGCAGACACGAAACAGTATAACAGATCACTGTGTAACCATTACTGCCCTTCCTGCTGAGGTTGCACAGCAGATCGACAGGAAATATGACGATGGTGTATATAATACTGGCTCTATTGCAGCAAGTAGTGATTATACCAATAGTGCCGCAAAGACACTTTATTGGCGCATGTAATTCTAGCCAAAGAGGATTCAGAATCCAGCTAAATTCAAAAGACAAGAACTTATTCACTGTAGAGACGCAAAGAACGCAGAGTTTTTCTTTTTTTTCAATCGAGAGACGACGATTGAAAAAAACTAATCCCTCCGGGCTCAGAAGGGATCGCTTCTCCTTCAGGCAACGCTATGGATGTATTAGCAAAAAACGCTTAAAGGACCGCTCAAAAACCCCTCAACCCTTAATCTGCTCGGCAGATTTCCTCTTTGAAGGGGTAACACCCCCTTAATTCCCCCTTTGAAGGAGGCCAGGGGGATGTTATTGAAAGAGCAACACCCCCTTCCTGTAAGCGATTAAAATCATCTCATATTCTTCTCTAAGCCGAATGCCTGCCCATGCCTCAGGGTCGGGGATCGTTGGCCAACGAGGTAGGAGACAAGGCCAAGAAGATATTGCCAATCGGAGATGCAGACGGGCCTGCCCATGCCTCCTGTGCGGAGTAACTGTCTATGCACATCATACAACTGAATACAGACAATTATCTCCTGCCAAGAGATGCAGACGGGCTGAGCGCTGATAGCTAATAAAGATTGACTTAATACAAAATACCTTTTAACTAAGCACATATTATGCAAAACACTATACAAAAAAGCAGCCAATCAAAGGCATATGGGCCAGTGCCTTCTAGACGATTAGGCCGAAGTCTTGGGATAAATAATATCCCTCCAAAGATATGTACTTATGCCTGTATTTATTGCCAGCTCGGTAATACAATCCAGATGCAGATAGATCGAAAGCCCTTTTATCCAAAGGATGAGATAATCCACTCAGTGGCAGAAAAGGTGGAAAGGGCTAGAAAGGCAAACGAGAAAATAGATTACCTAAGTTTTGTACCAGATGGCGAACCAACACTGGATATCAATCTGGGGGACCAAATCGATATGTTAAAGGCTTTGGGTATAAAGATAGCTGTTATCACCAATGCATCCCTTATATGGGATAAAACTCTAAGAGATGACCTAGCAAGGGCTGAGTGGGTATCTATAAAGATTGATGCCATAGATAGGGATATCTGGCATCAAATAAATAGACCTCATAGGGCCTTGAATATAAATGATATCTTAAAAGGTATAATCGAGTTTTCTAATATGTATAAAGGGGAGTTGACCACAGAGACAATGCTGATAAAAGGCATAAATGATACTCAAAGCGAAATCCAACAAATAGCAAATTTTCTTGCAAAGATTAACCCTTCAAAGGCATATATTGCCATACCCACAAGGCCACCTGCAAAGGCAGGGATAAAAGGGGCAGATGAAGCGACGATCAACATGGCATACCAGATATTCACCTCTAAATTAGAGCACGTAGAACATCTTATAGGTTATGAAGGAAATGACTTTGCACTCACATCCGATGTAGAAGACGACTTGCTTGGCATTACATCAGTGCATCCCATGAGAGAAGATGGATTGAATGAATTCCTAAAAAAGGCAGACGCAAGCTGGGATGTAGTAAAAAGGCTGATAAGGGAAGAAAAACTTGTACAGACACAATTCCAGGGTAAATATTTCTATATAAGAAAGATAGCTCCTCTTAGATAAAGAGGTTTTTTGGCCTAGTTGGGAGGTTTCGGATTTCTGGAACCAGCGAGAAGATTTAAGTGGCCGATCAAGAAAACTAGCCTTTATTAGTCAAAGGATATAAATGGCGCAGATCATGGAAAGAAAATTTTTCTTCGGCTACATAGTGGTGTTGGGCGCCTGGCTGGCAATGTTTGTCAGTGCAGGTGCCCAGTTTAGCTTCAGCATATTTCAGCCCTACCTCTTAAAGGAATTTGGCTGGTCACGAGGAATGCTATCTCTGGGTTTCACTCTGAATCTGCTTACCATGCCGATCTTTGGGCTATTGGGTGGCTACCTAGTGGATCGAATAGGGCCAAGGTGGACAGTGGTTATTGGCGCTGTAATCAGTGGCATGGGGATGGTTCTGCTAAGCACAATAACCCAGGTTTGGCATTTTATTTTACTCTACGGGATGATCTTTCCTATGGGCCTCGGCCTTTCCTACATTATTGCCACTGTCTCAACAGTAAGGAGATGGTTTATGAGAAAGGCCTCCCTAATGGTAGCCATTGCCATGACAGGATCTGGTTTGGGTATAGTAGTCCTCACGCCTATAGCCCAATATATTATATCCTCCTCTAACTGGCAGACGGGTTATATCTCTTTTGGTGTGATCCTGGCTGTAGGGGGTACTATTGGTGGGTTGCTGCTAAAAAAGGACCCTGAGTCGTCAGGCACCTATCCTGATGGAAAACCACCCACTGAAGAGGAACTAAGGAAGAGACCTGATTTTATGGTTCGAGATGAGGAATGGCCTGTGTCAAAGGCCTCCCGCACTAGCACTTTCTGGCTCATAATAATAGTCCAGGCTGGATATTTAATGGCAGTCTTTGGGTTTCTTGGGCATCTGATTACCTGGGCATATCTTGATCTTAACATACCGATGAACAATGCCGTATCTATTTTCAGCTTTGGCTTTGTACTGTCAGCCGTGATGGGTCGGCTATTTTCAGGGGCAATTTCTGACTGGTACATGAAGCAATTCAGCTGGACACGAAAGCCAATTCTCTATTTTAATCTTATTGGAGTAGCCCTGGGGTGTTTTATGGCTACCCTTGTGAGTAGCCCGCTAGCCCTGACTATTGTTGTAATAATAATAGGGTTTACCTATGGAACAGGTCTGTCTATGTACCCTGTGTACCTGGGGGACCTTTTTGGTGTGATCAACCTACCAGTACTTTTTGGTGTAATGGGGATTTTCATCAATATTGCCGCAGCCATTGGCCCTGTTCTATTCGGATTCTCCCATGATACTACTGGCAGCTACAACCCAGCCTTTATAATTAATGGCTTAATCTGCCTTATGTCCGCACTGGCATTATTATTTATTAAGGCGCCTAAGGCAAAAGGGGTCGCCCATTAAAAGGTCCTGTCAATAAAAATATACCACTCCATCGCAAAAAGTTGTTTTTTTGCAGGGTTTACCATATTACCAGCATAATCTGTCTTTAACTTCATTTTCTGCATCCTTATTTTCATTTTATTCATGGTGGGCGGTTATGATCCGCACATATTCACCCATCAGGTTCAAGGTCGTTAAGAGATAGTGATGGTTGCGAAGCGGAGAGACCATCAGGTATCTCGGAGCGGAGCAACCATCACTATCTCTCTTACAACCCCTAAAAGCTCGCTGCCCCAGAAAACCACAGGTTCCCTGCCATGTCCAATCGTTTAATATCAAATCTTCTGGCTCCTTATGTCCAAATCCTCGTGGCTCATGCCAGAGGCAGATCAGGAAGCAAAGACATATCCTGCTGGATTTTTTAAAGGCAGAAGACGGTGGATCAATCAAGTCTTGTGGTTATAAGCCAACCCCTTTGCCCCCTCACCGTCCCAGCCAACTCAAAAAAACAATGCCTCCTCAAATGGAACCTGATCCCTCATGACGTAATAGCTTGCCCTGGCAAGTTTATTACTCAATGCCTTGGCCGCCACAATACTGTTCGTCTTTGCTGCCTTTCTTTTTACCATTCGAT